>CAXHHE010000057.1:0-12895 GCA_964016365.1 uncultured Bacteriovorax sp.
ACGACTAACTACTTGCGCGACCTTTTGAAGTTTCAAAACAAAAAATTTCATAAGGAAAAACAATGAACAAGAAACAAATGGTTTTTTTAGTGGCGGTAGTGGCTGCTGCGGGTCTCTTCATGCCTGATCTTGCCCATGCAGGTCTTGAATCAAGCTTGATGGGAATTAAGTCAAAGCTTACGGGAGTTATTCTTCCTCTGCTTTCGGTGATCGGAATTGCGCTTGCAGGGACTTCTTTCTTCACAGGAAATCCAAATGCAAAACAACACATCGCCTACGCAATCATCGGTTGCATTATCGGCTTTGGCGCTCAAGGGATCGTGGACTTTATCGCTCAAACAGTTCGCTAGAGGTGAAAAATGGAAGAAGAAGGACTCATCACAACTAGAGTGCCACGGGCACTCGAAATGAAAAGCAAGCTCTTCGGGTATGAACTACCTGATCTGCTTCTCATTTTCTTCAACCTTGCGATCACAAACTTGGTGTTTGGTGGGACTTCCTTTCGCTATCCGCTTGTGTGGGGAACAACGCTTGCTTTGGCGTTGTTCCTCCATTTTGCGAAGAAAGGTCGCCCAGACAATTACATTCAGCATTTAGGCGAATTTCTCATCCGTCCGGCTTACTACGCAGCAGGTGGAGTTGATCGTCTTTATCGCAAATTTAAAGGACAGGTGAAAAATGTTTCAAAAGAAAAACACTGAGGCATCGCTTTCTGAAGAGCTGCCATATTGGGAGTTTTCAGATGCGCCAAGACAGCATTTGATTTTAAATGACGGTTCTTTGGTGAGTGGAATCAAACTCTCACTTTTCGATATTGAGTGCTTCGATGACAACGAAGTCAATCAGCTTACAACAAGACTGCGCGGAGTCCTTAACTCCATTTCAGAAAATACTTCTGTGCAATTCTGTCTTTCGGTGGGGTCTGACTTTTCGGAGGTCATTAAAAAGCATTCGGAAAGAAAAACAACATCAATTCATCCATTGGTGGCAAGTATCGCAGACTATCGAGAAAAGAAACTTCAGGCGGCCTTAGAGTCTTCAGAACTCTATCGTCCTGAGCTTTCCATTTATCTACGCACACAGATGATCGGAGGAAAAAAACTTAGCTTCTTAAAGAAGCAAGAAGATTTCTCAGACAATGCAGCGAAGACATACGAAGAGACTTTGGAAATTCTTTTTCAGAACGTCGATACACTGATCTCGTCTTTTGCGTCTATTGGCCTCTATGGAAGACTTTTAGAGGTTCAGGAGATGCAGAGACATATCTATGGCTTCCTCAATCCAAAACGCTCTAAAGCGGAGCCTACGCCTAAGATAGTCACACCCAAAGAAGACAATCTTGAACGTGAAACTCTAGAGACTATGGAGTGGCTTGCAGAACAGTCACCACGCGAGCAACTGGTTTTTGGTGATCTAATTTTGGGGTTTGAGCAATTCACCTTAGATTCTCATCATCACAGGGTTGTAACTCTTAAAACTCTGCCTGAAGTGACCTTCGCAGGACAGCTCTCTACGTTTCTGCGTATGCCATTTCATTATGATTTGATGTTATCTTTTGAGGTTCCAAGTCAGGCCGATGAAATGGCGAAGCTTCAACAAAAAAGGAAGATGGCCCATTCGCTTGCAGCGACTTCGGGAAACAAGGCCAGCGACCTTGAAAGTGAAACGAAGCTTTCATCGACAGAAGAGCTTATTCGTGAACTCTTAAACACTGGACAAAGAATCTATGCAGTCCAAATGAGCCTAGTCCTTCGCGCTCCGGCGACTGATGAAGGTGTAAAAAAGCTTAACCGCGAAGTCCGAGAAGTGCTTTCTCGTTTTCGTTCCCTTCAAGGTTCAGAAGGGCTTGAGGAATCCGTAGGCTCTTGGAAGATTTTTAAAGGCAATCTTCCAGGTGCGCCCGTAAAGCTTGAACGAGCAAAAAAGTTTAAGACGAACAACTTAGTCGATTTCATTCCGATCTATGGGCCACGCGAAGGAGACGATGATCCTGCGGTGATCTTTAGAAACAGGCTTAATGGCCTTGTGAGTTTTAATCCATTTGATTCAAGCCTTACGAACTATAATGCGTTGGTCACGGGTTCATCGGGAGCTGGAAAAAGTTTTTTGAATAACTGCATCCTTGCTCAAGAGCTTGCTCGCGGTCTTAGAGTCTTCATCATCGACATTGGAGGTTCTTATAAAAAGCTAACCGAAGCTTTGGGAGGTCAGTATCTTGAAATGGATTTGTCCGATCAATACAGACTTAACCCATTCGATATTCCAGACCCCTCTCAAGAGCCTAGCAACCAAAAGATCAAATCTTTGTTAGCAGTCATCGAAAGCATGATCGCTGAAGATGAAAGGTCTAAACTTTCAAAGCTTGATCGAGTGCTTTTAGAGAAAACTGTCATCGAGCTTTATGAGGAAAAAAGAAGACAGAATAAAGTACCTGTTCTTTCTGAACTCTCGGAGAGACTTGCCAAGAGTAAGGAATCCTCAATGGTTGATATTTCCAAAATCCTCTATATGTGGACTGGAAATCGACCTTACGGAAAGTTGCTTGATGGCATTGGCTCTCTCAGAACAGATGCACCGATATGTACTTTCGATTTAAAAGGTCTCGGAAATTATCCTGATCTTCAAAGTGTAATGATCTTGATTCTCACGGACTTCATCTTGACTCAGGTCGAACAAGATAAGGTGAACAAAAAACGCATTATTTTAGATGAAGCTTGGCAACTTTTGAAATCAAACGCTGCTGCTGGCTTCATGGAGTATTGCGCGAGAACTCTTAGAAAGACAGGCTCAGGAATTACATTCATCACTCAAGGGGTCGAAGAGATCGTCACAAGTCCGATTGGCCCTGCGATTATGAACAACACCGCGACGAAGTTTATCCTACTTCAGCGCGGTGATTCGGAAATCTTGAAGAACGCTCTCAAGCTGAACTCACAAGAGTTGAATCTGGTTTACTCGCTTGAACAACGTAAGGGTGAATTTTCAGAAGGCTTTATGATTGAAGGCGATCATCGTCAAGTGATCCGTATTTATCCGAGTCCTTTTGAATATTGGCTTTCAACTTCAGATGCAAGTGACAATCGCCATATTCAGGAATTGAGAGAATCAGGTCTATCACTTGTTGATGCTATTGAAGCCGCTGCTCGCACATATCCAAATGGTATTGCTCAAGGAAAAGTTGAACCGGAGGTCGCATGAGTATGAAGAAAAGGATTCTTACGATTCTTCTTTGCTTCACTTTGATTACCCCGAGGCCAGCAAAAGCTGACTTATTTGGCGGAGACGTTGCAGTTCTTGTTCAGATTCTAGCTCAGGCAATCAAACAGCTCTATGAGCTTCAACGAATTGTCAGCACTGGACAAGATTCTCTAAGCTTAATGAGAGACATTAATAGAGGGATTCGTGACGGGCTTGCAGTCATCAGGATCATCAACCCGAAATTCAATCCTGGGCTTTACGGAGGACTTGAAACAACAGATCAGGTTCAGCGAGCAATTGAAGACCTTTATGGAGCGATCCCTCAGACTAGCGAGTATCGTTTGCAAGAAGCACAAGACCGATCCGTGTCTGAAAGCATTGCCATGAACGGCACTCTTTTTCAGTACGCAGACAGTGTGGACGAAGAAACGAAAAGGATCATTGCCCACTCTCAATCAACGAACCCGCAAGGTTCGGCAAAGCTCACGAATCAGTCTCTTGCTGTTTTGATCGGAGTCACAACTCAAGTGCTTCGTACTAATTCGATGATGTTGAAGATGATGGGGCAAAACATGGCCCTCTCAAACAGGAAAGAAAAACTCCAAGCGACTCAGTTTAAGTCTCAATACGAAGGCATCTCCAATGCTTTGGGTGCGCTTCCAAAGGAAACGAACTTGAGTCCACTTGGCTCAGGAGCTGGGAGGTAGTTCATGCCACAGTTTGAACTTTTAGGATCGCTTGCGCGTGACCTCCATCAAGAGTTTGTGAATATGTACTATCTTCTACTGCCAGTGTTCTTTTCTCTGGCAGTCGTTGTGGCATGGTTTCGCAATCCAACGGGAAGTCCTGAGTTCTTGGACATTGTTAAAAGAGCAATCATTGCGACGATTTTACTGGTGGCGTTTCCTGATATTAGCAAAGCGATTCTTTATGTGGCCGATGGGATCACAGAGAAGATCGACAAACTTAACAGCCTTGATTCGTTGATCCGAATGGCACAGGAGAAATCCGACAGCTATTCAATGTCAGCAACAAGTATGCTCTTGCAGTTTAATGATCTGATAATCGCAACATTGTCATTCTTGAGTTATCTCGTTCTTTATATTGCTCGGTATCTCACAATAGCGATGTATCACTTCTTTTGGATCTTCTTTATGATCTCAGCTCCGTTGCTCCTGCTATTCAATCTTTTTGAAGGAACACAGCAAATCACAAAGAACCTCTTTAAGGGAATGATCGAGGTTGCTTGCTGGAAAATTGTCTGGGCCATTTTGGGTGCGATGCTTGCGGCACTTTCTTTTGGGGATATGTATCGAACAGAAGGAAGTTATCTGGTCATCATAGTTATGAACTTCGTGATCGCCGTTGCCATGTTAATGACTCCAATGATGGTGAAGTCTCTTGTTGGTGGAGGACTTCAATCCATGTCTTCTAGTATTGGCGCGGCTACTGTTGCTGCGATGGCAGCTGCTCCAGCGAAAGCTGTGGCCGCTGTTAATACTTCGAGAGGTGCTATTAACGGAGCTGGTAACTATGTCCAAGGACATCTCAATGCTCGACGTGAACGACAAGCTGAAGAACGCAAAAGGTATATGTATTAAGAAAAGGAAAATAAACTATGCAAGAATCAAAAATAATCGGACTTAAAAATTCCCAGCTCCCTAAGATGGTCGGAGAACTACTGCACTCAAACCAATTTCTGAAAGTCTTTGCACTTTCAGCTCTAGCTCTTGTCTTTATGGGGCTTGGAGTGAGTTTGGTTATGGCAATGAAAGAGCCTATGGTTATCACTCTTGGCCCTGATGGAAAATCTCTTGAAAGAACTAATCAGCCGAAGGCAGAAGATCAAGTCCGCGAAGGCATCAAAGGCTATCTTGAAAAACGATACCAATGGGAGCCTGAAAATGTGATTAAGAAACTCAAAGAGTCTGAACAATTCATCACTCCACAGGCTCTCAAGGCCTTTCAAGTGGCCGTCGCCAATGTCGCAAAATTTTCTACGGAAAAACTTGTTTCTCAAAAGGTCTATCCAGAGAAAATTGAAATTGATCTGAAAAAACAAACGGCACTCATTACTGGCGACCGTGTAACTTCGATTCAAGGTTTGAAGGCCGCTGGAAACCTAAAACTTGAACTTACTTTTGAAAGTGGCCCTCGCACACAAGAAAATCCTTGGGGGCTCTACATCTCGAAAGAACGTGAAGAATAACGACTCATACTATTTGCGACACCATTTGATTCTCCCAAACGAACACAAGGAGAATTATGAAAATAAAACTTATCACACTGTTGGCGTTTTCTCTTCTAGCTATGACCTCGGAGGCGAATCAAAGAGTCCGTCGAGTCGCTGTGCAGGGAGATCAAATTGTCACAGTAAAAACAAGTCTTGGCATCGCCACGATCATTCAAGTTCCAGATCGTCCTAACAGCGTTGTTGTTGGAGATCAGGATTCTTTTAAGGTGGAATATCTCGACCAAGCGATCACGATCAAACCGCTTTCTGGTGGGGCTAAGAGTAATCTGTATATTTATACCGATTGGAGGCGGTTCAATGTTGCCCTTATCTCAGGAAGTGAGGCCATTGCTGATTATGTAGTTTATCTCGATATACCAAAAGAGAAACCACAAACCATATCGAAGAAAGAAACTGGCATTAAGTGGACTGATTTAAAAAACTCACTCAAGAGCGACACCATTTTTTTGAATGTAAAACGTGGTGGACGAACTAAAGAAGGAATCTTGCTTGTGGAGTTTTTAGTTTCATCCACAACGAAGGAGGCATTTAAACCTGAATGGCTATGGATTACCCAATCTGGTGAGATGCGACCAATTCACAATCTTTTTATGTCGGCACTTGAAGTGGCTCCTCAAAGACCCATTTCAGGAGTTCTTCAGATGAGAGAAATTGATCTTGATGCAAATGAACCAATACGCATCGAACTGAGAAGAAAAAGAACTTCATATCTCACAATCCAGAAGGTCACTTCATGGAAGCGATAGCAAAGGAGGTACATTTGGAAGGCTTTAAAAATTATTTTTTGAAACAACCTAAGCCTTTCACTTCTAAACGCGAAGTAAATTGGTCAAAGGTACAAACTTGGGCGATTTCATTTGTGTGTGCTTTGATTATAGGAATTATGGTCATCCCTAGTTCGGAACCAGATCAAGATACTTTCCACGAGAAAGCTGAACGTGGAAGCCTTGCCAAAGCTTTACCGGCTGAAAACGATCCGACACAGGAGACGATCAGACAACTTCAAGAGTCTCAAGTGAATGTCAGACAGGTTCCTGGCTCTCTTGATTACCTCTATCGACCAAGCAGCCCTACGGGTTCAGGTGGTGGCGGTAAAAGCGATCAAGAAAGAAGTGCCTCGATGATCTTAAGTCGAAGTGGAACTGATGCAAGGACTCAGCTCTCTGCTGGAACAAGAGTGTCTATTCGCTTAAGTGGCAAGGTAACAATCGCCAATCAAGGTATGCCTGTTGTTGGAATTGTCACAAGTGATGTTTCTGCGGATAGCGGAATTGCCATCCCAAGCGGCTCGAAGGTTCTGGGAGACGCTTCTTTTGATGAAGAATCCGAACGTGCTTCGATCTCTTGGCGTTCGATCATTCTTCCAGATGGCAGAGAAAGACCTTTCTCTGCCATTGGAGTTGGTCGTGATGGACAGGTCGGCGTAAACGGCAATGTTCACTCTGATAGTGTGAAAAATGTCGTTGGACAAACTCTTACTCGATTCGTGGGAGCTTACGCTGCTGGCTCGATGAATACAGGAGCCTTCGGCGCAAATCAAGGAGGTCACGAAAATGGTCTTCGCAATGCTGTTGCTCAGACCGCTACTGATCGAGCAAACGCAATGGGCGAAGAACTCCAAAAAGAACGCAAATGGATTGAGCTACAAAGTGGCGCTGAAACTTTCGCTGTTTTGAATCAGCCATTCACGTTCAGGGATGCCGGAGCTACCTATGGAAGATAAAAACGGTTCGCTTTCACATGGAGAGCGAGTTCTCTTTGCAGTGATCGGCGTTCTCCTTCTTGTAAAGGGACTTGATCTCGCTTGGGACTGGATGAATCAATCGCTTCGACACTTTGTTTTAGTATTGGGGCCTCTGATTCTTCTTTTGATTCTAATTGGTCGAATCCTTTGGAGAAAGGTTCAAAAGAATCGAGAGAAAAATCTGTTTGAAAAAACGATCACAGGACAAGTGGAAGATTCAGTTTTTTGTGGAACTACTGACAAAGGCGAAGATATTTGGATCAAGCCTCGTCAAAGAGCGATGCACACCCAAGTGATCGGCACAACGAACGCTGGTAAAACTGAAAGTGTGATTCTTCCTTGGGCGATTCAGGACATTCACTCAGGAAAAGGTTTGTTGCTTATAGATGGAAAAGCCGACAATTCACTGATTGATAAACTCTGGGCCTATACAAAACTCGCAGGACGCGAAAAAGACTTCAGGCTTTTTAGTTTGAGTCGCAGAGAACAGTCTTTTCAGTTCAATCCTTTAATCGGTGGAACTGCGGAAGAAATTACGGAACGAGTCTTTAACGCTTTTGAATTCGAGAATCCTTATTATCGTTCACTTCAATATGAAGTGATGAATCAGGTCATGCGGATTTTTGAAGCGTCTAATACGGTTCCAACATTTCAAAGACTTCACCAGGCGATTTCTCGCCCGAAAGCCATGGAAGAAATGTCAAAGGCCGTTCAAGACCCAGAGGTTCGCCGTTGGTATGTGACTTATTGTGGAATGCCACCCAAAGACCGTGAAGAAAGAACCAGTGGTCTGCTTTCAGCGATTGGGCATTTTGCTTTTGGAGAAAACGCAAGACTCTTTAACCCTGAAGAAGGAGCGATCACGATTGACGAGGCACTAAGAGAAAACCAGATCGTTTATTTTCAGTTGCCAGTGTTGTTATCACCTTTTTTGGGAATGGCCACGGGTAAACTCGTTCTTCAATCTTTGCAAGCGGCAGTTGCGAACCGCCACAGACTTGCACGAAGTGCAGAGAAAAAGTTTTTCAGCGTCTTCTTGGATGACTTCTCGGAATATCTTTATGAGGGCTTTGTTTCGATCTTAAATAAATCAAGATCGGCAAATGTTGGAATTGTTTTCGCCCACCAAGCTTTAGGAGACATTACTGTTCTTGGTGAACCAGTGGCGAACTCGATTCTGACAAATGCAAACGTCAAAGTTTTCATGCGCGGAAACGACCCTGACTCGGCCGAATACTTCTCAAAGGTAATTGGGACATTGACTGCAACCAAGTCCACAGAACGCCAATCGAAGACTTTATTTGGCGTGAACAAGAGTGGCGAAATGTCTGTTCGTGACGTTGAAGAGTTCACGATTCACCCCAACGTCTTTAAGAAAGACCTAGGCGTTGGCGAAGCCATTATGATTGTGCCACATGACCGAGGGGCTAAAACCGTGCGGATCAAGTTCAGCAAAACAGACGATCTTGAAGCACATCCGATCCCTGAGATCGGAAGAAATGTGATGCCACTACTTTTAGAAAAAGATGATGAACACAAAAAAGAACCATTGAGACAAGCAAACACTGCTCTTGATAACGCTGCTTAAAAAGTCAGGAGTAAAATATGGGAAAATTAAAAAACAAATTCATTTTGATCTTGGGGCTTTCAGTCCTGTTGCTGCAAACAGGATGCTCTACGATGGGAAGGTCAGTCGGTCTTGGTACTGCGATTGGCGCAGGGACTGGTGCTGCCTTAGGTGGGATCATTGATCCTGGCAAAAATGGCCAATACCGAACTCGCAACGTGATTATCGGTGCTGGAGTTGGTGCAATCGCCGGAGGCCTTACCGCTTCGGCTATCCATGAGAACAACGAACGAGATAAAGAGCTTTCTTATCTAAAAGGAAAAGAAGCCGAAAGAAAATCGTCCAAAGGACAATCAGTTCCAGCATTACAACAGCCGAAGGTGGAAGCTGTTTGGGTTGAAAGCAAGGTTGTTGGCAATCGTTACATCGAAGGTCACTTTGAATACATCATCACGGAGCCTACACGATGGGAGGCTCCTTAATGAAATATGCCCACGGTCGCAAGCTTTCTAAGAATGCTGTTGAGGCCGTGAGGTTCGTTGCCAAGGTTGGGGCCATGAGCCGCGAAACTTGGTACGAGCTTTTTAGTCATGGAACTCTCCGATGGCGACAGATGCAACTACAACACTTGATTGATCGAAAGGTTTTTAAACATCACACAAGCAAACATGGACATGATGCTGTCGTGATCGACACTTTTGGAGTTGAACTTATTAAAGGCATGAACTGGCAACACGTTCACTCGATCTATCCACACTTCATTGAACATGATGAAACCGTTGGAGCTGGACTTTGGAGATTAGAAAAAGCTGGCCTTTGCCAAAAATGGATGACCGAAAGTGAAATGAAAACGCAAAAGTTAGCAAACTTTAGACTCGATGTTCAGGAAGGTGGCTTCAAATATCCAGATGCGGTTTTCAAGTTCCAAGGAAATCTGACTGCTCCGATTGTGGCGGTTGAATATGAAAGAACAGCAAAAACCAACTGGCGATACAACAAAGCTATTCGTGCATACAGTGAGGCTTACGACTTTAGTTTCATCTTCTTTGTTGTGGAAAACGATGCCATTGAAAAGACCATTCAAAGGGCCATGAAATACATTGGGGATGGAAGACTAAACTCACGAATCGGTTTTATTACGATTGAAGATTGGAAAACGAATCCTGCAAGTGCAGAACTTCGAGGACTCAAGCAAGGTCAGAGTTTAAAGGAACTTGCCTTGAAAATTTGAATTGAGAAGTCTTCGCGAATGCCTACACATAGCGAAGGCTTCTCTGGCGAATTGATAAGATAAGATCAATCAAAAAGATAAAGAATAACAGGAATTTCCCTGCCGCCACCTCGTTCTTAACGTCCCTTGGCCGCTGTTGACCCCTCCCCCCCAACGAGTTGAGAGGAAGGGGTCAACAGCTAGGTACTAAACATCGGTGGCGGCAGGGAAATAAAAAATAAAAGGTAAGAGTTATGGAAAATAATAATAGTAATAATATAAATACAAATACGGGAACGGAGAGAGAAGAAGATCGTACTAACCAACCAGTAAGTGCCAAGTTGCAAAGAATTGTGGTTTCTAATGAGTCTTTAACAGCATTGAAGGCCATCATTGATAAAGTGAATGATGGCTTCAATGGCGGCAGAGTCAATCAGACTGAAATCGCAAATTGGATTATTTTGCGTTTTCAGTCTGAACTGGATGAATCTCAAATCAAAGAGATTCGAGCTGAACACTTCGACGAAGTGGCCATGCTCGAAAGCATTTTAAAGCAAGCAAAAGAGTCTGGAAAAGTCCCTACGGATTTCAAGAGCTTGCTTCAAAAACAAATGGGACTCGACGAGTCACCAAGAAAAAAGTCCTCTCGGGCCTTGACTTGATTATATCATCAATGATGATATAATCATATAAAACTTACGAGGACTCAATGAACGGAAAAAATTGGAAATCAAAAAAGAAACAGTGGGACGACTTAGTTAAGCCTGAGACAAAAATGAAAGCGGCCAAAGCAGCTTCCTTAAAAAACAAAGGAAAGTCTGTGAAAGAGATTGCTGATGAACTAGAGCTAAGTAAATCCAGAATTTACGAGTTACTAAGGACGAAATCGTGAAAGGCATAGAAGTTAAAGAGATTCGGGAAAAGCTTGGGCTTGATCGAGAACAGTTTGCTGATCTTCTATGTCTTTCTGGTTATCAAGCAATGATGAATATTGAAACTGACTTTCGCAAACCAAGTAAGCTTACGATTCGCCTCCTTCGCTTTCTTGATGACCAACCAAAAAAGAAAGCGTTGGACTTTATTGATAATTTTAATGGATACGAAAATGATTAAATTATCAAACCAGAGGAAATATTTTTGGAAGTCAAAAAATCAAAGTCTGCACAAGCGGCAGCACAAGATTTTTTGAGCATCGAGATGATTGAGGTTGAGCTGGATTCAGATAATGCAAAAAGAACGAAAGAATCCGCACAAAAAATTTTAGGAATGATGTTTGCTTCTCTACATAAGAAAGGTCGCCCCTCCAAACATCAAAGAGAGGAATTAGAGTATGGCATTTAATATTGGTCTTTATATTCGAGTTAGTACAGAGGAACAGGCCCTTCGCATGGAAGGATCGCTTGATAGTCAGAAACACAGACTTACTGGTTATGTTGATATTAAAAATATGCAACAACAAAACTGGGGAGTTGTTGTTGATGAATATATTGATGATGGTTTTTCCGCTAAGGACACCAATCGTCCTGCTCTTCAAAAACTCATCAGAGACTTAAAAAAAGGCAGAATCAACACGGTTCTTGTCACAGACCTATCTCGTCTTTCAAGAAGTATTAGAGATTTCTGTGTGTTGATTGATTTCTTTAAAGAAACAAAAACTCAGTTTCTTTCACTCAAAGAGCAGTTCGACACGACCACCGCTGCTGGCGAAATGATGCTCTTTAATATGATCAACCTGGCCCAATTCGAGCGCAGACAAATTTCAGAAAGAGTTACCTTGAACTTCCACTCACGAGCGATGCGTGGGTTAAGGAATGGCGGCTCAACAATTCTTGGATATAAAGTTGATCCAACCAATAAATCTACTTTGATTGCCAATGAAGAGGAAGTCTCGTTGGTTGAAAAAGTATTCAGAACATATATTGAGGAGCGATCAACCTTTTCAACGGCTACAAGACTTCGCGAAGAGAATGTTCCATTCAAAGGAGCCAATGGCGAAACTTGGAATACACAAACAGTAAAAAATATTCTCAACAACCACAGCTACATTGGCATGAGAGAAGTCAACAAAGGGAATAAATCAAAAGATCAAAGTGAATTAAAAACTTTTGAGCAATACAAAATCGTACCAGCTTCTTGGCCAGCAATAATTGACGAGGTCACATTTAACCTTGTTCAAAGTATGCTTTCAGACAATGCCAAAAATGAAAGACTCAGATTAAAAAATGCCAAAGCGAGAACCTTTCTATTCACAGGACTCGCAAGTTGTGGTGAATGTGGTCGTCCACTGGTTGGATCGACAGGTCACGGACAAAAGAGAGATATTCGTTACTATGTCCATAGACCCATCGAAGGAAAATCCGTTAGCTGCTCAATCAAAAGATACAGAGCTGATGAAATTGAGTCCGCATTAGAAAACCATCTATTGAAAGTTATTAATCAAGCTGGTTACTTGGATGGCATTGAAAAATCAGTTAGTGCTTCCATTTTGTCGGATAGAGAGTCAGTTGTTACACAAAAGAGTTCTTCATCAAAGGCACTTAGCCAGATTGATAGCGACATAAAAAGTTTGGTGCGTTTACAAATGCAAACTGACAATGCGGAACTACAAGGCCTTTACTCAACACAACTCATCGAATTACAGGAACAGCGAAAAAAGGAACGTGAAACATTAGACCGTTGTGAAGTGCTTTTGGCTGACATCATTGATCCAAAAAAATTTGTGAATGGCCTCCAAGAGGGCCTGAAGCGTTTACAAATGGCATGGGCCAAGGCGAACCCTAAAATGAGAAAGGCTTTGTTACGAGTTGTTGTTGATAAACTGATTTTTAAAGAAGGACAGGCCCAAGTTTTCTATCGTCAGATCAATCAAGGTTCTGGCGATGGGAAACCTAAAAATAAGGTAGTGAATCTATCGGAAAAGCG
>CAXHHE010000058.1:0-12849 GCA_964016365.1 uncultured Bacteriovorax sp.
ATGCGCTTTAAATCAGTCATCATCAATGAACTGATTCCAACGCTGGCCAGGAATACTTGTAGGTTAATCAAGTTTGTATTAGTCGTTCCATGCAAGAAAACACCGTAACCAAACTTAACAGCTAACACTCCGATAAAGGAAACAAGAATCGTGGCCAGAGAACTGCCACGCTCTCCTGCCTGAGCTGCACACCAAAGCAAGTATGGGAAAATAAAAAATAAGTAAGGTGCCCCTTCAACCTGAAAGAAAAGCAACCAGCACAGAAGCACTCCACCAAAAATCAGGGCCAGGCTCATAAAAACGCCTGGAGCTTCGTGAGATTCATCCTGTAAGCTAAAAGAGTTTTTGACGAAAGAAAATACCAAAGGCAGAACTACGATGCCCCCAAGAGAGTCCCCTGTCCACCAAGTCAACCAAACCTGATCAAACATTTCTCCTGGTGAAACTCCTGATAAAACCAGAGTTAGGGTTCCCACCATTGAGCTGATAGAAGCTCCGATAATTGAAGCTAAAACAATTGCAAGTGTTCGTGAGTGAGTTTCAGACTGGTATTTCTTTTGACTAAAAAAAAAGAGCACTATTGCGCCAATAAGTGCTTCCAGTGTATTTCCTGTCGCGATACTCAGAATCGATATAAGCGACAGGCTTGAAAGCGAATTGATGATAAAAGCACCAGCAAAAACGAAGGGCCAGAAGCGAAGACCAAAAAGAAATAAGACGGCCATGGCCACGCCTGTTGCCGGCCACACTGGAGAGGTTACTTCATTAATCGTCGCCAGTGAAAGGCCAACGCGAGCAAAGACCAGATAGAGGGCCAGGAAAGCAACAAGCTTCACAAAATAATTTTGCAAAAATGTCGAAGCAACGTCGCTCTGAATGCGCTCAGAATTCACAATGTCCCCAAATCGTAAAACACACCACTAAGTTAGCGACTTCATTTATCACTTTTGTGTCATTTTATCTATCAATTGAATATTAAGTTTACCTCAACTTCCATTGGAGATGGCAATTAAAAAAGGCCCGTTTAGCGGGCCTTCTTTAAGGTAAAATTTAATTAGGTTGGCTCAGATAATTTCACAGTCAACAGACGAATGGGTGTTTAAGACATCCAGCTTAGTTGAGAGACTTCTTTGAGTGTAGTCCTTCATCGAATAACTCATCGTTTTTGCGGAAGTTGCAGGGTCTTCAATTGAGACCGAGTTCAATCGGCCCTCAAGAACAGTCGCTTCAAAGGCAACGCCATTGTGAAGCTTGTTCATAGTGGCCATCTCATACTCAGAAATCGGTGTTTCCACGACATCCACCTGAAATTTGGCCAAGAGAATACACTTTAAAATCATCCCTGATGCAATCATTTGAAACTCCTATTTTGCCATTAGACCAGCTCTTCTTAAAAGAGCGTCTGGGTTTGGTTGTTTTCCTCTGAAGGCCACGTAAAGGTTCATCGGATGCTCGCTTCCACCTTTTGAAAGGACATTGTCCTTAAACTTGTTGGCGACATCGCGGTTGAAGATCCCTTTCTCTTTGAAGAATTCAAAAGCGTCAGCATCTAAAACTTCGGCCCATTTGTATGAGTAATATCCTGCTGAGTATCCACCGGCAAAAATGTGAGAGAACGCAGTTGAAATGCTTGTTCCCTTAACAGTTGGAAGAAAATCCATCTTGTTAGTTATTTTTGTTTCGAAAGCTTCAATGTCTTTAACTTGATCTGGGTTAGCTGAGTGCCATGCCATATCGATCGTTGCAAAACTAACTTGTCTTAGCGTTGCACGACCTTCAAGGAAGCTTGAAGAGTCTTTAATTTTTTTGATTAAATCCGCAGGGATTTTTTCTTTTGTTTCGTAGTGTTCAGCAAAAAGATCCAGGCATTCTTTTTCGTATGCCCAGTTTTCCATGATCTGTGATGGAAGCTCTACGAAATCCCAGTAAACGTTTGTTCCTGAAAGAGTTTCGTAACGAGTGTTTGCCAACATACCGTGAAGGGCGTGACCAAACTCGTGGAATAGAGTGACAACTTCATCAAATCCTAGAAGAGAAGGTTTTGTTGGAGTTGGTTTTGTGAAGTTACAAACGATGGCCACATGTGGACGAACGTTCACACCGTGATCCATTTTTTGACCTCTAAAAGACGTCATCCACGCCCCGTTTCTCTTTCCTGCTCTCGGGTGAAAATCAGCGTAGAACACAGAAACGTGCTTATCGTTTTCATCCAAAACTTCATACGTTTTTACATCTTCGTGATAAACAGGAATGTCAAAACGTTGCTCAAATTTTAAACCGTAAAGGTTCTTCGCTACTTTGAAAACACCATCAATCACGTTCTCAAGTTTGAAGTAAGGGCGAAGCATTTCATCGTTCACCTGGAATTTTTCATTCTTTAGTTTTTCAGCGTAGTAAGCTGTATCCCACTTCTGAAGCTCTGTAATACCGTCTAGCTTTTTCGCATAAGCTTTTAGCTCTTCAGTTTCTTTAACTGCTGCAGGAGTCGCATGGTTAACAATATTGTCTAAGAATTCAAAAACTGTTTTTGGGTTAGAGGCCATTCTCTCTTCAAGAATGAAGTGAGCGTGTGATTCATAACCAAGCAGGTTTGCTTTTTGGTGTCTTAGAGTCGCGATCTCTTTAATGATTTCTTTGTTGTCTGTTTCGCCGTCTTTAAAACCTTTTGTCGAGTTTGCCAGCCATAGTTTATGGCGAAGCTCGCGGTTTTTAGCGTAAGTTAAAAAAGGAATCACACTTGGGTATTGAAGTGTAAAGGCCCATTTGCCTTCGTGGCCTTTTTCTTTTGCCGTCATTGCTGCTGCTTCAATTACATCTTCAGTCAAACCTTCAAGATCTTTTTTATCTTCAACCAGCATCACGAAATCGTTTGTTTCTTTCAGGATGTGATCGCCAAATTTCAGCCCTAGAGTCGAAAGTTTAGTTGAGATTTCTCTCAGTCTTTCTTTTTGAGCGTCGTTTAGAAGAGCTCCATTTCTTACGAATCCCTTGTAGCTTTTTTCTAACAGCATTTTTTGTTCAGCTGAAAGATTGAAGTTTTCTTTGTGGTCCCAGACTTTTTTAATTTTCTTAAACAGGTCTGCATCCAGACTGATATCGTTTCCGTATTCAGTTAGAAGTGGAGAAAAATCCTTAGCAATCGCCTGGATTTTATCGTTCGTTTCAGCAGAGTGAAGGTTAAAGAAAATTCCTGAAATAAGTTCTACTTCCGGCCCGGCATTTTCCAGTGCTTCAACTACGTTTTCAAAAGTTTCAATTTCTTTATTATTTTTAATGTCAGCAATGCGAGCTTTCGCTGTTGCAATAGCTTCTTTCACGGCTGGAAGAAAATCTTCCGGCTTAATTTCATTGAAAGGAACTGTTTCAAATGGTGTGGTGAATTTGTTTAAAAGAATATTCATGTCTATCTCCTACTTAATTTGCAATTCAAATGTCGTACTATCTTTACCTTCAGCTTCCTGGATAATTGTCTCAGGCAGCCCCAGTGTTTTACTTTTGCTATTGAGGTCAGTAACAATTTGAGCGATGCTGAGAGGTTCGTTTTTTCTCAGGCTCACTTCAGAAGTGACCTTGGTTCTATTTAGTTCAGTGAATGAAAAGATCAACTGATAAATTCCGCTTAATCCTTGCCTGCATTCGACAAATAAAGCTTTTCCTTCGAGGTCCAATGATCCTGGTTTTCCCATCCCAAGGAGAATTTGCGCAGTTGATGTCTCTTTCAAATCGCGGTTGGAAGCTTGGGCATCGTTGGTTCTTCCCACTCTGACATTGATGGAGTCGACTTTCCTGGCCCTCGTCGTTTTCATTTCCAACTGGCAGTGCTCTTCGGTCTTTACAGAATTCGAGGCAGCTGCTTCGCTGGTTTCACTCAACAAAGTGTATCTTTTACTAAGGAATTTCTCCAATAATTTTGATCTATCGGGCGATGTGACGATATCGAGACAATTGTCACCGGAGCGCATAAAGACCTTCTCTTTGGGCAAAAGGAGGAATTCCATCGAGTTTTTTGCCTCGGAAAGACTGACTTTTTGCTCAAAACAAAAGCTGGCCAGGTCTTCTTCGCCAAAGACTGGATTCACAAGTAGTGCAATTAATAAACTACTTATCTGTCGGTAAATGGCTGTCGCCTTTTTGGTTGTGAATGAACTCGTCGGCCGTGTTGTATGAGCACAGGTCCAGAGTTGTCTTGAATTGGAAGGACTTTGGTAGTTGTCCTTTTTTATCAAGATCCTCACATGTGCAGGCAAGTGTCTTCATGAAGTTGAAGAAACGTTGGCTGGTTTGTGGACTCATTAAGTGTTCCATCTGACAAGAATCGTACTCTGCAGTTTTTTCATCTACGCCTACGAAATCTCTTAGGAAATAAAACAATAATGTTCTTGAAGAAAGAATGCGATGAACTTCTTCGTGACCAAGTTCAGTTAGAACAACAAATTTACATTCGTCTTCTTCCTGGATTAGACCCTTCTTTTTTAGATTGTTCAGCATTGTAGAAACTGATCCTTTTGTCAGGTCCAGATCTTTTGCAATGTCTGTCACGCGAGCAAATCCTCTGTTTTCTTTTAACTTATGGATCGTTAAAAGATAGTGAACCATCGAGTGAGATAAATCATTTTCGTGAGCGTCTTTTTGGTCATTGTTTTTTGTCATCATAACCAAATTTGTACCAACCAAAACCTTCCACGTCAACGAACCAAAAGCCTACAAAACAAGGCACTTACCTGTGCCTAAGAGGCCTGCTTAGAGTGAGCTAACATCCTGTTTTTATAAGAGTGCTAAACCGAAACCTTTTTGCCCAGCGATTAAAGAAAGACCCTAAGGTAAAATACTCTTATGAAAACATTAAATTTGGCCCTTATTTCCCTACTCACTCTTGGCCCTGTTTCGGCCATGGCCCAGACGACGACAACTACGACGGCTGCGACCATCTCGACAGCAACTGGAGTGACAACAGCTACTGAAACAAGCAACAATGCTTTGCTTTTAGAAAATGCAAAGGCCTCTCGCGAACAAGTCGAAAAGAAAAATGCCAATAAACCTGTTCAAGAAATCCGCGCTCTGGGACCTGGACAGAATAATATCAACACAACAAATCTCACAGACCAGGAATTGCAACTAAGCCAGCAGTATCTTCACCAAGGTCTTTCCAACGATGTCATGAAACAAAACTGTACAGGTGATATGGCCTCAGTTTGTAATGGGAATGAAGGGAAACATAAATTCCTGGGAATGGACCCGAATATGGTTAAGGCGGTCGCTCAGGCCTATGCAATGTTTGGTGCCATTGCCGGTGACAGTTTAGGATCAATCTCAAAGGGTGAGAAGGCGATGCAAGCAGATAAAAAAGCTGCTGAAGAAGCTAAAGCAAAAGGTGAATCACCAGATAAAGTAGACTCAAAAGCAAACGACTATTGCAAGTTTATCCCAACGGCGACAGAAGGGATTGCCACAGCGATGCAGGCGATTAAAACAAAAGAGCTAGGTGAAGACATCGGCAATGGTGATACGGCCCAAAAAGATTATTTATTAAAGGCCGCTAAAAGCCATGATTCTCGAGCGAAAATGGCCCAAATCCAGGCCGCTGGATGGTGGGGAGGCGCTGCTTGTTACGCAACCAATGCTAGTCTTGGAAATTTTGCCTGGGATAAAAATCTCTTAATCAAAATGGGAGCCGCTACACTACTAGGTGGTTTCTACCAAAGTGAAGTTTCAGCAAACAAAGAATACGCAGAAAAAACAAGAAAGATTGCAGACATGCTTCCAAACAAAGGAGATTGTAACCCAATCACCGATAACCTTTGTTACTGTTCACAGCCATCAACTGAAAATGATCCTACTTACTGTGCAAAAGGTCTGCATAAAAAATCACTGGCCGCGAGCTCATACCGCGTAGCTTGTACTACAGATACACTGGCCATCGATCCCAGCTGTAACTGCGAAAAGACCAATACGTGTTTTGACAATTATCTCGAAGTTCAAAGTGAAGGCGCTCTGGAGTTAGGAGGGCTTGGTTATTCAAGTTCACCTTATAAATCGATTCGTTCACTTGCTCGTGGAGAACTTGTTGGTGGGACACTCAACTCATCATCATACGATTCAACTATGGCCATTGCGAAGAAAGGTCTGAGAGAGTTAGCGAGCAAGATTCCTCTGGATAACTCTCCTCTGACAAAAGACCAAAAAGGGATTGCCGATGCTATCGCCTCTAAGGGGGTTCCAGCATCAGTTGCTGCTTTAATGGCCCAGAACCAACCAAGCTCTTCGGCAACGAATGCAGCGATGGCAAAACTTCAAGGATCTTCAGGTGCTGGTTTGAAACTGGCCTCAGTCGCTCCGAAAGGATCAAATATTGTCGATTTCTCCGGTGGTAATGGGCTAGGAACTGCAGGAAGAAAAAACGAAGGTGGAAATGGTGCTGAAGATATTCTGGCAAAACTAAAACCAGGTGCTGCGAAGGCCGCTCCCAATTCAAAAATTCTTGAGTTCGCTCAAAAAGCAGAAGCTCGTGCTCAACAAGCAAACCAGATTAGAAAAGATAACAACACTCCTCTATTTGAGATTATCTCGATGAGATACCAAACTTCAGGAAGAAGACTGTTAGAAGTCGATGCTGAAGGCAAATAGAAGTGATTAATCAGTCTCTGGTCATCATCCCTACTTACAACGAAGCCCTCAACGTGGATTCGATGATTGAGCGTTTGTTTGCGCTCTACCCTGATATTTCAGTCCTGATTATCGATGATAATTCGCCCGATAAAACCGCCTTAGTCGTCGAAGCACTAAAGACCAAGCACCCCAACCTCTTTCTGATTAAAAGAGCCGGAAAACTAGGTCTGGGCACAGCTTATGTTGAAGGCTTTAAGTGGGCCCTTCTTAAAAAATTTAAGTTTATCGCCCAAATGGACTGCGACTTCTCTCACGACCCAAAAGATTTAGGACGTTTGATTACGGCCCTGTATGATGGGACGGCCCTGGCCATTGGCTCACGTTACAGTGGCAATGACATCAGGACCAAAGACTGGCCATGGTATCGACTGCTTATTTCATTGGGAGCTGGCTTTATCCTGCGCCTTTTTACCGGCCTAAAAATCCGCGATATTTCCGGAGGCTTCAAGTGCTTTAAGCGCGAAGCTCTCGAAAAAATCAACTTCGATAACATCATCTCTAAAGGTTATGTTTTTCAATTTGAAATGACCTATAAAGTGCATGCCATGGGGTATGACATTGTCGAAATCCCTATCGTCTTTTCTGAGCGAGTTTACGGAAAATCCAAAATGAACTTAGGCATCGTACTAGAGGCCTTCAGTGTGATGTTCAGGTTGCGCCTGAAAAAGATAATGAATCAGTTGAATTAACGAACCAGGCTTTTTCTTGAAAAAACTTCGTCGTTAAGCGGGTTGTACATCATCAAAACAAGAATCCAGTAAAACACTAGTTCAAAGACAATGTAGCGAAGAGCTGAAGGAATAAAGCTCATCAGAATCGCAGCCACTGCGTAAGCTCCTGTCTGCGTATAACGAGGCAGAGGGATCGCAAAACGGTTTACGAAGTTCTTGATCTGCTCTAGGCGTGAGTAGAAAAATGGCAGCACGATAAAATAAAGTGTCGCCAGGATCTTAATCCCCAGAGTGAAAATGATGTCAGTGATTTCAAAACCTGCGATGACTAAATGGCGGATGTTCATCTCACCTAGTGCATTTCTCACCTTAATGAATTCCGGTGTTGGGTAATGAAAAATAATCTGGCCCCAAGACATTTCATCCAAAGCAAATGCTAAAAAAACAATTCCGGTAAACACGCTACAAGCAGCAAACACTCCCCCTCTAAAAGGCTTGAGGATGCTAGCGCGGTAAAAACACATGACTGAAGCAAACAATAGAGTTGAGATGATTAACCATTGTAATGGTCCACCTTCAACGGCAAGCTCGCTTTCAAAATACATTGGATTGTTTCTAGCATGGTACATGTAAAAGAAAATAAGGAGCACCAGAACCGGGTACATCACCTTTTCAAAAAGTTTCAACAGCTCTCTCCCAAATCTTCAAATAACTTTAGACGGTCTGAGTGTCTGCCGCCTTCAAATGAATTGGCAAACCAGGCTTCGATAATCTTTTTTGTTTCTTCTTCTGTCGTGAAACGAGCACCCAAACAAAGAACGTTGGCGTCGTTGTGCTTGCGGGCCATTTCCGCATCCATAGGAGTTCGGCAAAGAGCTGCACGCACACCTTTGAAACGGTTGGCGACGATTGAGACGCCAATTCCTGAACCACAAAGCAAGATTCCCTGAATGCCTTGAGAAGTCACTTCGTGACTCACCTTTTTAGCATATTCAGGATAATCGGCCCTCTCAGACGAATATGTGCCGCAGTCGATGACATCGAACTGTTTGCTCTGAAGGAAATGTTTTACCATTTCCTTCATTTCATAAGCTGCGTGATCTGAGCCGATTGCTATTTTCATAATTAGTATCTGTAGTGATCTGGTTTGTATGGACCTTCAACTTTAACACCTAGGTACTCTGATTGAGCAGATGTTAATGTATCTAGTTTTACCCCGATTTTTTCAAGGTGAAGACGAGCTACTTTTTCATCAAGGTGTTTTGGAAGTACGTAAACTTTGTTTTCGTAGTTCTTGTGGTTCGCCCATAGTTCCATTTGTGCCATAACTTGGTTTGTGAACGAGTTAGACATTACGAATGAAGGGTGACCTGTACCACATCCAAGGTTAACCAGACGTCCTTCAGCAAGAACGATTAGTTTCTTTCCAGATGGCATTACGTATTGGTCTACTTGAGGCTTAATGTTGATTTTTTTAGCTGTCTTATTTAGGTAAGCAACTTCGATTTCAAGGTCGAAGTGACCGATGTTAGCAACGATGGCCCCATCTTTCATTTGCTCCATGTGCTTGCCAGTGATTACGTCACGGCATCCTGTAGCTGTTACGAAAATGTCTCCTAGCTTTACAGCGTCTTCCATTTTCATAACCTGGTATCCTTCCATAGCTGCTTGAAGAGCACAGATAGGATCGATTTCAGTTACGATTACACGTCCACCAAGACCGCGGAACGATCCAGCTGATCCCTTACCTACGTCACCGTATCCAGCAACAACACACACTTTACCAGCAACCATTACGTCTGTAGCTCTCTTCACAGAGTCAACTAGAGATTCACGGCATCCGTAAAGGTTGTCGAATTTTGATTTAGTTGTTGAGTCGTTGATGTTGATAGCAGGCATTTTTAGTTCGCCTTTTTTCATCATATCGTAAAGTCTATGAACACCTGTTGTTGTTTCTTCAGATAGACCTTTGATGTTAGCGATTAGCTCAGGGTATTTGCTGTGAACCATAACAGTTAAGTCACCACCGTCATCAAGGATCATGTTTAGTCCTGATCCATCCGGCCACTTAAGAGTTTGCTCAATACACCAGTCGAATTCTTTTTCGTTCATTCCTTTCCAAGCAAAAACAGGAATCCCTGCAGCAGCAATAGCAGCAGCGGCCTGGTCTTGAGTTGAGAAGATGTTACATGATGACCAACGAACCTCTGCGCCAAGTTCAACAAGAGTTTCGATTAGTACTGCAGTTTGGATTGTCATGTGAAGACATCCAGCAATTTTTGCGCCTTTTAGAGGTTTTGATTTTCCAAATTCCGCACGAAGGGCCATTAATCCCGGCATTTCTGTTTCTGCGATTTCGATTTCCTTACGTCCCCAGTCAGCCAGCGACATATCTTTTACTTTGTAATCCGTAAAGGCCATAATTCCCCCTAGTGGTTTTTTGATTTTGTAATAAAATTAAACAGGCTCACTATAGCATTCCAGAGAGAAGCTCACAAGGTAATTTAAGCATGGCAAGTTATACACAAATCAGTCTCGCAGAGGCAGAAGAAATATTGAAGCTCTACGGTCGGTCAAAGGTGAAAAAGTGCACTCCACTTTCACTGGGGATTTCGAATTCTAACTACCGCGTTGATTTAGAAAACGAAACAGTTTTACTTAAAATCTCCAATGATAAAAATCAACAGCAACTTGCTGATGAGCAAGCTATTTTAGTGTATTTAAAAGAGTGTGGTTACCCTTACTCACTAAAACCTTTCCCTCTGACTTCAGGGGAATTCATTTACAATTACGGTCCGTATTTCGGAGTGCTTTATCCGTTTGTCCAGGGGATTCCTCCCGGACCTTCTGACTACACTTGCCAAGAAGTAGGAAGAGCTATTGCTGAGCTTCATGTTGTAAAACATGACCAAGAGAAAATGAAATCACTTAGACCCCATGAGTCTGTGGGCTATGGCCCTAAAGAAATATTAGACTACATCAAGTCCCCAAGCTGCCCGGCCGACTTTAAGGCCGGTTTTGAGAGTCTTTTTAACGACCACCTGGAAGGATTTATGAATGCCGGTTTTGAGACCGGGATCATTCACGGGGACCTCTACTACGACAATACTCTTTTTGATAACAATAAAATCAGCACTGTACTGGACTTCGAGCAGGCCGGCATCGGCGAATACATCCTGGATTTAGGGATTTCGATTTCCGGAACGTGTTTAGAGAAAGGAATGGTCATAACACCACTAGTAAACTCATACCTGATGGGGTATGAATCAGTCAGACCGCTTTCAGCTGTTGAAAAGAAATTCTTAGACCAGTCCATTATCCTTGGACTCCTTTCGATCTCTCTGTGGAGAATCAAAAGATTCAAAGAAAGAAACCTCAACCCTCTTATGGAAAATTCCTATAGAGACTTGCTTGTACGCGCCTTAAATTATTTTGAAATGAGAAAACAGGAAAGATAGATCATGGCTAAAGTTCCACCAAAAAAAGATGGATTTAAAAAAGACGCCGGTGGTGATTACCGCCGTCGCGACAGACGCGAAGACAGACGTGACGATCGTCGTGAACCAAAAAAATTCAGTGACGTAAAAAGCACACCGAGAGCAAAAGTAAACGCTGACGGGACAAAACAATTTGACCAGTCGACTTTCTTTGCTTCATGCCCGAGAGAAGTTGAGCATCTCTTAGAAAAAGAAATCAGAGACCTTGGCATCACTCGTATTGAAGTCGAAAAAGGTGGGGTTGCTTTTAAAGCTGAAACTGAAGAAGCACTGGATGTTTTATTAAACTCACGTGTGGCCTCAAGAGTTTTTAAAGAGCTCCAAGTTTATACAATCTCAACTGAAAAAGACCTCTACGCTCTTGCTAAAGAAAAGTGGTGGGACAAAATCTTCAACGTGCAACAAACGTTTAAGATCAACACACTTTTTGATCGCGATGCTAAAGAAGCATTCAACAACTCAATGATCTTCTCGCAGCTTTTAAAAGACGCGATCGCTGATAACTTCAGAGAAAAATACGGCGAAAGACCAAGTGTTGATACGGGAAGACCGGACATCACTTTCCTTCTTCGCGTAGAAAGAAAACCTGGCACACCTCAATTCAACGCTCGTATCCTGGTTGATATGTGTGGTGACCCGATCTCTAACCGCGGTTACAGAGAAGAATCACTTAAAGCGCCACTAAGAGAAAACCTGGCCGCTTCGATCATCATGTCGACAGACTTTGATCCAGAAAAAGATATCTTCACTGATTCAATGTGCGGAACAGGAACACTTCTGATTGAAGCCATTTTAATCAGAGCAAAAGTTGCTCCGACATATTTAAAAATCAGACAATACATTGAAAAGCGCGTGCCGGTTTTTGATTTTATCAAACACCCATGGTTTCAAGCTGATAGAAAAGCACAACGCCTTTTTGATGAAAGAGCTCAGGTGATTTACAACCATTCTCTTGCTGCTTTAAACGAACTTCAAACAAGACAATTTTTTGGTTTTGATATTTCAGAGCGTGCGATGGAAACAACTCGTATCCACCTTCACAACGCAATGATTGACCAGCAGATCGTGACTCTTAACAAGCGCGACGCTACCAAAATCACACCGATGGATGATCCTCCTGGAATCGTTATCTGTAACCCTCCTTACGGAGAGCGTATGGGTGAAGAAGATGAACTAAAAGGACTTTATAAGTCTTATGGTGAAAACCTAAAGCACAACTTCAAAGGGTTCAGAGCTTACGTTTTCACGTCGAATCCGCTTTTAAGAAAAGAGATTTCTCTTGGAACGTCTGAGAGAAAGACGTTTTTTAACGGGAGTCTTGAGTGTCGATTACTTAAGTATGAACTGTATTAGATAAAATAAAAAAGGCCGCGGAATGCGGCCTTTTTTTGTTCAATAATTACAAAATCAAACAAAACATAAAATAAATCCAATATACATTAAGAAATACGAAAAAAAATATAGGTTCCGATTAGTATTCTCTAAATATTGAAAGCCAAACTTTTTCCAATACTCTCTCTTCAGTAAGAATGCCCTTTTACTAAAAATAAGAATGAAAAATCCCAACAGCATTACCCAAAATCCATCTAAGCTTTTCACTTTTTTCGATACTAAACTATATGGTATAATTATCAGCACTAACGTCCAGGTAATAGTAAGAAATGCTAACCACAATTTACCAATAAAATTTTTATTTAAATTTGATTCCATTTTTTGAACCTATATACAATCTAGTCTTGTTAATATTTATGGTTTGGATTTTACAAGTCGAAATCCAACATTAATAAACCTTCCATCCGCCGCAATCTTCGTCTTAGTTGCAGGCCTTAAAATGCGCGGCCCCCCAGTCCAACTTCCACCTTTAAGCAGATACTCATTTTTATTCTTCGTTAACTGCCAGACATTTCCACACATATCCGAGAGACCAAATGGATTTCTAGGTTTTGATTTCACCGGATGAGTTTGTTGTCTGTCTCTTATACACATCTCCGAGCCCACGAGACGCTCAGTTATCT
>CAXHHE010000059.1:0-12793 GCA_964016365.1 uncultured Bacteriovorax sp.
TGGATGACTGTTCCGCCGTCCTGGTATGAGTTTTCAACTGCACCCCAGTGAAGGTTTTGGAAGCGAACAACACCTTTTCCAAGCGATAGTCTTACGTTTGGAATCCCTTTGTAAGTCGCATAGGCTTCTTCGAAGATGTTATTTTCTCTATCGAGTTTTCCATCAAGGTCGAGCTTAATAGCAGCAGACATGTCGTCTTGCTCAGCGAAGATTTTCAGGTCGAGAACTCCAATACCAATAACTGAAGCTCCTCTAGAACCGGCAACCTTTTCGAAGTTTAATGCATCCAGAGCGATAAAGCCGCGTACGGAAGCGTCGAATGAATGTGCCTTGAGTGGCATTAGACAACATGGCGCTAGGATAAGCGTGAAAAGAAGCTTTTTCATAATCCCCCCGGATCAATAAATTAGATGGGGGGATCTATATCATCTATTGCTTTCTTTTTCTATACATCTTTCGACTTCGTCAAAATATGCATGGTACTCACCTTTAACCGGGCAAGAGTCTGAAGCTACGTAACGTTTTGGAGACCCTTCCGTAGTTTGGTGTGAACATGACACCAGTACTGAAGCAAGTGTAAGAATTAGGCCCATTGTGATGACAGATTTCTTCATATCATCCTCCTTTTGATTATTTTACTCCCGTTTTTAATACGGGTGAAGCTAAGAATAGTTGCCTAGTCGACATTTATAAGATTTGTCTAAAATGATTTTAGTGAATTTTTTCTATGAATTTTTTAAAGGAAATTAGAAAGTCCGTGAAATTCCATAGAACGTTTGCGGGCCAGGAAATAAAGACCTTCCATTATGGTAGGGTGTTCGAAGCTCGAACTGATGATGGCGCGGTTTTCGGGATGATTTCTTAACCAAAAACTAACAAAACTAATCCCAAAAAGTGAAGGTTTGATGACCGCGGGCCACGTTAGATGCGGCTTAATTGCAAATTGTTCAAAGGGACTCATCGATGGCCACTGGGATTTCTGCACGTTTTTCAAAAACCAGGGTGTCGTAGAAATTTTTAAAAGGCTCTTCAATGTAATCGATGTTGTGAAAAGCTCTCTCTGGAATATGTGTCTTTAGAATCTGGTAAAATTCAATCATCTCATTGAGCTCAAACTGGCGGTTGCCATCGAGTCTGAATTTTAATTCGGGATTGATTTGATGAAGTTCGATTAGAAGATTTCTTGTCTCTAATAAGTTGCGATCAATTTTTATTTTTACACATTGAGAGTTTTTGAATTTATCCAGGTCATCACCAGGGCGGTAGAGATCATTGATCAAAATCTCTTCATGGGAAAATAACTGAGGGTGAGTGGTGCGGATCATCCCCAGAAGAATTGCTTCGATATTAAAAAGTGCTTCAGCATTTAGAGAATTTAAAAACGCATCTTGGTCTACTAGATTAAAAAACCTTTTCTCGAAGTCAATCGCCGAAAAATTAAGATGGTAGTTCGTGAAGAATTTATTTATTTTTAAGGCCAGCTCTTCTAAAGAGCTTCCATGAAATCCAGGAAGGACAGAGACAAAATAATCTCTTTCTAAAATAGTGACTTTTAAAAACCTGTTTTTTGAGATCACTTTACCTCTCACCGGAACCGGTTTAGTGTAGGAAAGTGTCTCAAAAGAAAGTCTTATATCCATCATAGGTTAAAGCTTACCACCATTCCAATTGCGGCCAGGAGACAATAAAGCAGATTATATTGAGCTGTTCTTGCCAGGGCCATATTTAGTTTTGAATCAATCGGGTGATAAAGAATCTGCAGCCATGTTTTGTGGAAGAATAACGGTAGAAATAAAACCGGGAAAATCCATTTAAAGTTGTAGGCCACCATTAGGTAAAGGCATACCAACGTTGAAAGTAAGATGGTGCTCATACAAAGAGCGCGCTGGAATTTTTCGCCAAAACGAACAGCGAGTGTGCGCTTATTTGTATCGCGGTCAGAGATGATATCGCGCAGGTTATTTACAGCTAAGATGCAGGCAGAGATAAACCCTGGGCCCATTCCTGAAATGAGGGCCAGTCTTGAGATTTCGTGAGTCTGCAAATAAGTCGTTCCACTGACGGCAATCACACCAAAGAAAATAAAGGCCGCAACTTCACCAAGGCCATTATAAGAAAGTGGGAATGGCCCACCGGTATACCCATAAGCAAAATAAAGTGAAAGAAGGCCAATCACCATAATTACCGGGCCTCCGACATACATCAGATAGATTCCCAGAAGAAAAGCAATACCCAATGTTAAAATCAGAGCATTTTTCATTTTGGTTAAGCTGATAAGTCCTGAGCTCGTTACGCGAGTTGGTCCCAGGCGAGTGTCGTTGTCTACGCCTCTTAAGGCATCCAGGTAATCGTTAGCAAGATTTGAAGCAATCTGTAGAGTCAGCGCACATAGTGCTGTTAAAACGGCAATCAGCACGTTGATAGACTTAATTTCGACGTAAGCAACAGCAAGACCCAGCACAACCGGGGCAAGAGAAGCAAAGAGAGTTTTCGGGCGAATCGCCAGCATCCAGTTTTTCATAGTTTGATAGTTCTCAATTGGTCATAGACCGATTTGTTAGTGTTGTGATCGATGAAGATTTCCATCATCGTGTGTGTTGTTTTCTTTTGCATGTCTTTAAAGGCCGCCAGGAAGTCTTCGCGGTTTGAAACACCAACGTAGTCGATGCCGAAACTCTCAGCAGTCTTTTTGAAGTTCTGCCCGTGTGGACTTGTGATGTAATCCAGGACTGATTTTTCACGGTGAATAGGAAGCAGAGTGAAGATTCCCCCGCCATCGTTATTGACCAGGATGATTTTCATCGGCGTCTTTAAGTCTTTTAGGAAATAAAGCGAGTTTAAATCGTGAATGAAAGCGACATCGCCCACCACCAGGTAAACTTCTTTTTGAGTCCCATCGATAAAGCCAGCTGCAGAGGCCATAAAACCTTCAATCCCGCTGACTCCGCGGTTAGTGGCCACTTTGATATTCTTTCTATTCTCATACGAGAAGTAAGCATCAAAAGTGCGCACCACGGTCGAGTTTCCGATATAGAGAGTCGAGTTGTCCGGCATATGATCGATGATCGTTTTTGAAATGCTCGGGTAGGCCAGTGGTCCTTCTTCAATGAGTTTAATTTTATTTTTTGAGAGAGATTCAAAGTTCAGGTTCAACTCTTTCTTTGGAAGAGTAGTGCCTTCAAAGAAACTCATGATTGAAGTGAGTGTCGAATTGATATGAGCATTGATTCTGATTTTTGTATGATGAGAAGGGTCTTCTTTTTCTAAATTCAAGTTCAGAGTCACCAGGTTGATCTGAGGAACTTGTTTTAAAAAAGAGTAGTAGTGTTTTGAAGTCAGGCGTCCACCGATGTGGAAAACAGTCTCAGGTGGATTTTTAATTAACTCACTTTGCACTTCCGGGTGATCAAATGTTGGGAGGGCATCGTCTGTTAAATTAAAAGCGTATTTCAGTGAGCTTGAAACATCAAAGTAGGTCGGCCAGTTAAGCGTTTTAACAAACTCTCTGACTGTTTCTGTCGACTCATGAGGAGCAAGGCTTCCGATAACCAGTAATCCTGTTTTTGATTTTTTCAGGATGCCCGCAATTTCTGCAATGGCATTCTTATCAGGAACCGTTTCTAAGTTCACATAGCGAGTTGAGGGGCCTTCGCGGTTGATTTGAATGTTGGCAAGCTTAATGTATTCCGCAGGAATATTTGTCTGTGTGTCTTCAAGCGGGTCTCTAAAGGCGCAGTTAAAATGCACCGGCCCTTTTTGAGGATAAAGAGATTTATTAATCAGGTTAGATAGACTCGACGTCATGGCCAGTGGACTGATTTCCGCTGAAGGGGCCCCGAAGTTCATTTCACCTTGGACATAATCACCATAGAATTTTGTCTGATCAATTGTCTGGTTATCGTCACAGAAAGTCAGCTCAATTGGACGATCGGCAGATAAAACGATCAGTGGCAGGTTTGATTTTTTAGCTTCAACCACAGCAGGCATATAATTGGCCATGGCAGTTCCCGATGTACACACTAAAACAGAAGGTCTCCCTGTTGCTTTAGAGTACCCCAGAGCACGGAAGGCCGCCGCTCTTTCATCCATACAAAGGACGATAGAAAGGTTTTTGTTGAAACCTTGAAGGTGAGTCATCGCTGCAATGAGAGGAGCGTTTCTCATTCCAGGAGAAAGATAAAACTGGGTGATGTTGTTTTTTAAAAACTCATCAATGATTAAGCTTGCCCAGACGCGGTTGATGTTTTGTGAAAGTAGTTTTTCCATAAATGTTCTTTCCTAAATGACACTCTTGTTGATGACCTTGATAAAAGGCTGCATCTTCACTCCTGTTTCAATCCATTCTTCCTCGGCCACAGAGCCGGGAACAATTCCAGCGCCGCCATAGACAGTAATGGTTTTTTCTTCAATCAAGGCAGAACGAATGCCCACGGCAATTTCTGAAAGCTCTTGTGAAAGAACGCCGACAGGAGCGGCGTAGTAGTATCTGGGTCTTTTTCAATTTCTAAAATCTTATCCTGGGCCTCTTTGTACGGAAGCCCGCCGACGGCTGGAGTCGGGTGCAGAAGCGAGATGATTCGAAGAGCGCTGGTGTCGTCTTTTAAAACGCCCTTAATTGTCGCCTGACGGTGTTGGATGTAAGGTAGTTTCATCGTAAAGAGATCAGAGATATCGAGGTTCCATAACAGGGGAGAGAGTCTTCTAGAGATTTCTTCTGTGACGATTCCGTGTTCGCGGATCAGTTTATCTGACGAGCGCAGTTCTTCTTCGAGAATTTTATCGTGAGCCTCATCTCTTCCTCTGGCAATACTTCCGGCAAGTGAAATAGTCTCCAGGTTCTTTCCTTTAAGTGTAAAAAGTCTCTCGGGGGTAAAAGAGATAAAGGCTTTCTGGTAATGGAATTGGTGATAGATAGAAAAGTGCGAGCTTTGTTTGTTAGCTTCATAAAGCTCTCTAAACATCACCAGCATTTCAATCGGTTCGTCGTAAGAGAAAATCTTTTTTCGTGAAAGGACGATTTTCTCAAGCACTTTTTTTGAGAAGAGATGATTTGCTGCTGAAATCATCTGAGACCATTCATCACTCTCTGGTTTTTCTTCATACGAAGTCCAAGGTCCGACAAAAGACTCCCAAACATTGTGATTAAAAATAATATTACTTGGGCTTGGGGATTGGTACTCAAGGGAGTTGTACACAGTAAGTGTGACGATGCCTTTCATTTTTACAAAGCACCACTCCGGTAAATAAACCAAAGCATCCAGTCCTTCTTCAAAAAGTCCCTGATACACCAGGTGCTCTTTGGGGTGAGTGGAAATAAAATGGTCGATCTCTGAAGGGGTGAGAAGTTTGGATTTCCCTAATCCAAGAAAAGTGAAGTCCTCTTCTTTGGATTCGTAGAAAAAAATCTCTTCAGTGGCGGCAAAAGGAAGCAGGTCGATAAGCGAAAACTCTGGGAATGAAAACAGAGTTTTTTTCTGACTCACTCCCAGATCGATATTTGTTAGTTCCTTGTCTAAGAAACTATGAGCACTCATTACTTCTTATCACCGATGTAAAGAGTCGCGATTCCAAACGTCAGTGGGATCATTTTTAGATCCTGGAATCCAGCGTTTCTCATAAGTTTTAAAAACTCTTCTCCGTAAGGGAAGTCTTCAACGCTTTTATTTAAGTATGTATAGGCGTCTTTGTGCTTAGAGACGATGTTCCCGATAAACGGAAGCAGGTGTCTGAAGTAGAAGAAGTAAACGTTTCTTACGATGAAGTTTGTTGGAATTGAAAACTCCATAATCATCACGCGTCCGTCTTTTTTTAGTACGCGGTGAATGTCGTGAAGAGATTTTTGTGGGTCAGAGAAGTTTCTGATCCCAAAAGAGATGGTTGTTAAATCAAAAGCAGCATCGCCCGAAGGGATGTTCACTCCATCTCCAAGCATCAGGAAGATTTTTTTATCCAGGCCTTTCTTTTTAACTTTCTCAATTCCAATGTCGACCATTCCTTTTGAAAGATCGATACCAGTAATTTTTTTAACTCTTGGGTCGGCCACTAAAGTCAGCGGCACATCTCCAGTTCCTGTCGCCAGGTCCAGAGCATTGATGGAATCTTTTTTTGGCAGATGCTTAAGCATCTTTTTGCGCCAGTAAATATCAATTCCCATCGATAGGGTGTGGTTTAAGAGGTCATAGGTCCCGGCAATTTCATCAAAAATTTTGTAAGACTCTTTTTTTCTCGCACCAAGTTCTGGATTCGTTTTTGTGTTCATTCTCTCCCCTTATTTAGGTGTCCTTTTTACCTTAAACTTCATGCACATAGCAAGTTTAGGATTTACTTTAATTTAGACATTTGTTAGGCTGTGGCCACAAGTTAGAACCTCTCCATTCCCTGGGGAGCTTAAAGGTTAATTGTAGGTTAGAATGATTAATGATTTTCTCGAGGCACTTCCTAAAGAGGCCCTTGAGGGTTCAAAAAACATGGATTTGCAGATTCGCTCAGTGAATGCTCACGGGGCGATTGACGCCGTTCTATCTCAAACCGTTCTCAGAGGGGGAAAGAGGCTTCGCCCGCTGCTAACTTTCCTTATGGCCCATTTGTTTAGAGTGGATTTCAAGACAGTTACCCCATATGCCAGGGCCACAGAGCTGGTTCACGCCGCATCACTTTCCCATGACGACGTTATTGATAACGCGACAATGAGAAGAGGAAGCCCTTCAATAAATATTCTTGCGAGCAATAAAAAAGCAGTTTTAGCTGGGGATTACCTCCTGTCTTCGGTCATTGTTGACCTGACGAATGCTGGGAACCTGGAACTTGTCCGTGAAATGTCTCTGGTTATTAAAGATCTCTCAGAAGGTGAGTGGCTGCAACTCGATTTAATCGATGAGCGCAACTACACCCGCGAAGTCATCCGCGAAGTCGCAGAGAAAAAAACATCGTCAGTTATGAGTTACTGTTCAGTGGCCCCTGCTGTTTTAAGTGGAGCTTCAAAGGAAACAGTTGAACTTTGTCGCGAATTCGGAAGACGTTTAGGTCTTGCTTTCCAGTTAATTGATGACACTCTTGATTACTCAGGTGAGTCGTTAAAAGACCAGGAATTAGATTTAAAAAACGGCATTGTAAACGCCGTTGTCTACGAGTTACTTGAAAATAACCCTGAACTATTTGCTCGTTTTAAAGCGGGAGAAAATCTAAAAGACGTGGTTGAAGGTGTGACTTTCTCTCCGTACGTAGAGAAGATTTCTCACGAAGCTCACGCTCATTTGGCAGAAGCAAAAAACATTCTTGATAAACTTGAAGTGATTTTAAAAGATAAAGCTGAGTACAAAAATAACTCTGAAGACTTAAAATCAAGAATCAATGCTCTTGAATTGATCATCTCTTTCATGGCCTTAAGACAGCACTAGTTAGCGCTTTTGCAGCCAATTGATCTCATACATATTATTTTTTAGAGTGTCTCTTGGAACCCAGTAGTTTCCATTAGTGCATTCAACTGTCGCGCGCCTTGGGCATCTGTCGCCCCAGCTGTTTTTGATTAAGTATTCACACTGGCCATTTTCTGGATTTTTTCTTCTGCCAATAATAGTTGAAGAGTGATTGGCCTCAGTGCCCTGGTAATCTGCAGGACTCATAATAAGATCCACATCGTAGGCCACGGCCGCTGGAGATTTCTGAGTCAGGAGTTGATCCAGTTTATCCATAAGCTGGGTTTGAGAGAAGTTTTCAATCGCTCTTGTTCCCACGCCGTATTTATTTTTAAATTGATGGCGTTCACCGCAAGTGACATCGAGTAAGGCCGCCATTTTTTTATCACCAGAGAGTTTATTTAAAATTTTAATGACCTTATTGGAAAGATCTTTAAAAGGTTGTTGATCTCGAAGACCGTGTTCACAAATGGTCTGCATTAATGTTTTATCCGGATCAGATAATTCTTCTACCATCGCACTTAGTTTTTCCCAATCTCCACCAGTGTAATTGGTCTGCGATTCTAAACACAGTCCTTTTCCTTGAAGTGAAACAATAAGAGCAGCTCCGTCGTTTCCTCCGACGTCAGTGTACTTTTTTATCTCTTCATCGCGAATGGCCGGGTGATTATGATACTGAAGGGCCACATCATAAGCAGAAAGGGGAGTCTCTTCATATGTTGAAAGAAGATCGGCCGCTGTCCATGCAAAACACCAGTTCAAATTGCCCTGGTTGTTGTTTTTTGGCATATATTTCGTCTCTACCATAACATCAGTACAGTCAGAGGCGAAGGCCTGGAAGGTGAATAAGAAGGCGAGGATGAGCGTTCTCATAGGGAGCTTATCGGTTTGTTTAGGGGAAGATTAAAAGAGTCGGGAATAAAAAAGGCCCGGTTTCCCGGGCCTTCTAAGTGCTATAAATGCTTTGTCTTATAGTCTACAAGTCTGGCGACCTTTGATGTCGCGTGAACAGTAGTTCAGCGCCTTTCTACAAGCTTCACCTCTAACGTCTGATCCGATTGGACCTGTGTGAGAAGCATTGTACGACTGGATAAAAAATCCTGCCGGGTCGTATCTGTTAGCTGAACATGATTCAGTTGTTTCACGTGGTGGACGTGGGTATGGATTTCCTCCGCCAACTCCTCTTGTTACACAACGGCGTCCGTTAGCATCACCTCTTTGAAGTTCATACTGACAGAATTGCTCTGATTGTCTACAAGCTTCCCATTCGCTGTTTCCTGAACCAGAAAAACTTCTAACAGTATTTCCGTACCAGTCTACAAGATCAGTTGTACACATGATTACAGATGTTGGTGGAAACGGAGGACGTGGATTAACCGGTCCGTCGTATTTCATTTCACAGTTAGCATCATAGTATCTGCCTTGAGCTCTTCCGTTTGAAAGGGCATTGCTGCAGGCCCAGTTAGCGTCGCTACAAGCAGCGTCTTTAGAGTATGAAGAATAACGAGTGTGTGTCTCGAATTCATACCCGTAACGGTCTTTGATGACGAAAGTACAAGTTTCACCTGCAAAGCTTAGGCTTGCTAGTGAAAGAAGAAATAATCCTAGTAGTGCTTTCATTCTTTTTTCTCCTGTTGTTGTTTGTTGTTATGTTCGTTCTCTTTTAACTTTTATTATCTCGGGAAACGTGGCGGTCTTGGTGGTTTTGGGTCCACTGGACGGCTTGGTTCACGTGGGTCACGAGGGTAACTTGGCTCTCTCGGATCACGTGGATAATGTGGGTCACGAGGGTAGCTTGGCTCTCTCGGATCACGCGGATAGTGTGGCTCACGTGGGTAGTGAGGATCGCGCGGTGGATTTGGGTAAGTTGGGTATGATGGGTAACTTGGATACGATGGATAAGAAGGATAGCTAGGGTATGACGGATACGAAGGATAGCTCGGCGTGCTCGGGTATGATGTCGATGTTGATTTCACCGCACATTGAGCATAACGATAATAGCCTCTTGATTGATAGTCAGAGAGTCTGACTGAACAATCATACATAGCATCGTCACAAGCTGCGTTTGTAGAGTATGACGATCTTGTGAAAGTGTCGTACTCGTAAGTGTAGCTTCCAGAATATTCGCGAATCACTGTCGTACAGTAATCAGCGCTTGCAGAAAATGAAATTAGTGATAGTGCTCCAAGCACTAAAGTCTTTAGTGTCCCTTTCATCTTATTTACTCCTCTAAATAAAGATTCCTAAAGGGGGATTTATCTGAGTATTTGGGATTTTACAAACGACAGTCAGCACAAATATGCAAAAGGGCCGGTTTCCCGGCCCTTTGTAAGTATTTTTTTCACGCTTTTAGGTAATCAGTTCCCTTATGGCACCAGTAATCTTGAGACTCTCTCAAGACCAATCGTTCTGATGAAGCCCGCAAGCTTTGGACCTTTCTCTAGAGAGATGAGTTTTTTATAAAGAAGAGTGAACACGGCCATCGGCTCTAATTCGTGCGCATGGATCATTTCATACATTTTTTCGTGAAGAGCTTTATCTTCACTGATGTTATTAAACTCTGCTTTTAAATAGCCGTTTAGGTCGTTTAAAAACGCTGTTTCTTTCTCTGTTAAATCCATCTTCACTGGTTCTTTATTCAGTGAGAATTTGAATTCTTCAGGAGCAGAATTTTCGATCCAGTAAGCAGCTCTTTGGGCGCGCTCCTGGAAACGTCTTTCATCGCGTTCATTTTTGATTTCATTGTTGTAGAAACCACGAGCGCGTTTGACATCAAGGTCATTGATTTGAAGCACGTTACAAAGGTGACGGAACGCTGGCTGGAAAGGCATTGTCGCCGGACGCTCGCCAATTTGAGAAAGTTCATAAACTCTCTTTGCCATCGCGACCTTTTTTTCGTTACCTGGCTCAAGATCGTAGGCCATTCTCTCCATTCTATCGAAGTCTTCGTAGTTTTTGATAACGTCTAAGTCGAATGATAGACCGAAGTCGATGTTTGTCTTATAAGACGCAAAAATCCAGCGAACCATCTCCGGCTCATAAACGTCAAGGACGTCATTAACCGTTACCAGGTTCCCTTTACTCGAACTCATCTTTCCGCCCATCCCTTTAATTGAGACGAAGTCGTATTGCAGGTACATTGGAGCTTTCCATCCGTAGACGTCGGCCACAATGTCTTTAGCAGTTGTAAATGATCCACCTTGAGACGAGTGGTCTTTTCCACCTGGCTCGAAGTCTACTTTTTCAACTGACCAACGCATCGGCCAATCCATACGCCATGGAAGTTTTGCTCTCGAGGTCGTATCAAGATCAATTGTTCCAGTGTGTTTACAGTCTTCAGCATCACAACGGTAATCGAGATTTTTTACACCATCGTATTTTGTCGCTGTCGTTTTATCTCTGTTGCATTTTTCACAGTACACAGAAACTGGCATCCATGATTCTGGAAGAGGTTCTGATCTCCACTTGTTTAAGATACCAGCGATGACATCTTTTTTAGCAAGTGTAAGTTTGATTTGGTCTTTGTATCTTCCAGAGCGGTATTGATCCGCTTGGTAAATCGGCTCAAGCTCAATCCCCATTTTCTTTAATTGCGCTTCAAACGAAGCTTCATGGTGAGCGGCGTATGACTTGTGCTCGCCGAATGGATCTGGAGTATCAACGATTGGTTGGAATAAATATTTGGCCAGCTCATCTTGCTTTGGAAGGTTTGCTGGAACTTTTCTAAAAGTATCGTAGTCATCCCAAGAGAAAATAAAGCGAACTTTTTTTCCGCGCTTTTTTAATCCACGGGCCACAAGCTCAGTTGTCATTACTTCGCGGAAGTTCCCGAAGTGAACAACACCAGAAGGAGTGATCCCTGATGCTAGTGTGTAAGTGTCTTTGTCTTCCTGGCGGATAAGTTTATCGGCCGTAAGATCTGCCCAGTGAACAGCGTCGTTTAGTGCTTGAGACATAGTCTGTGTCCTTTTGTGTTAGTCGAGTCCAAGGCGAGCTTTTAGGTCGTCTTGTGTGAGAGTTCCTTTTTCAACTTCAGTATTCACGATCACTAGAGCGCGCTGGTATGTCGGACGCTCTTCTGCGATACAAAGTGAGAGGTCGATGTGCTTTTGATTTTTTACTTCAGACCATTTCACGGCCTTTCTTAGAAGCGTAACCGCTTCGTCCAGAGTCATGTTTGTCATGATGATTTACCCTAAATTAGCGCCTCTTAGCTTCCTAAGTAGGCTTTCTTGATTTCAGGGTTAGATAATAATTCACTCGAAGCACCCTGCAAAGTGATTTCGCCATTGGTAAGAACATAAGCGCGGTGAGATATTTTCAGCGCAAGATTCGCATTTTGTTCAACCAACAAAATGGTCATTCCCAGTTGGTTAATTTCAGTGATGGCCTTAAAAATTGTTCCCACCAGAATAGGCGCAATTCCCAGTGACGGTTCATCGAGAAGAAGAAGTTTTGGTTTACTCATGTAAGCACGAGCAATCGCAAGCATTTGCTGTTCACCACCCGAGAGAGTTTGGGCCAGCTGATTTCTGCGCTCCAGAAGTTTTGGGAAAAGATTATAAACAAAATCTAAATCTTTTTTAATTTCGGCCGTGTCTTTGCGCAGGTACGCACCCATATCCAGGTTTTCTTTGATGGAAAGATTGGCAAAAATCTGGCGTCCTTCAGGCGATTGAGCAAGTCCTAAAGCCGTGATGCGATGAGCAGGGACGCGGTCGATTTTTTGTCCATCAAAAATAATCTCGCCCGATTGCGGTTTTAAGAGTCCAGAAATCGTGTGCAGGGTAGTGGTTTTTCCCGCCCCATTGCTTCCTAAAATCGTGACGATTTCGCCTTGATTAATGGCCAGAGAAATATTTTTTACAGCGTGGATATTGCCGTAATACGTATTGATATTTTTTAGCTCTAACATGCTCATACACCCTCCAGGTCTGCACCCAGGTAGGCCTCGATAACTTTTTTATTGTTCTGAATTTCCGCTGGCATTCCACTGGCAATCAAATTCCCGTAATCGAGAACGTGGATTTTTTCAGCAATCTGCATGACGAGATTCATGTCGTGCTCGATGAGAATGACGGAAATTTTAAATTGCTCGCGGATAAAACGGATGAGGTTAGAGAGCTCTTTCGTCTCTGTCGGGTTCATTCCGGCCGCAGGCTCATCTAATAAAAGAAGCTTTGGTTTTGTGGCCAAAGCGCGGGCCATTTCCAGTTTTCTCTGGGCACCGTAAGGTAAATTTTTGGCCAGGTAATCTTTTTTATCATCGAGATGAAAAAGTTTTAGCAGTTCAATTGAGTCTGCTTCAATTTTCTTTTCTTCTTCGCGGTATTTTTTGGTTTTAAAAATCCCGTCAAAGAACGAGTCGTTGATTCTGG
>CAXHHE010000060.1:0-12664 GCA_964016365.1 uncultured Bacteriovorax sp.
AGATAACTGAGCGTCTCGTGGGCTCGGAGATGTGTATAAGAGACAGAATTCTTACCAGCAGGAAAAAATAATGTTTGCGAAAAAAGAAAAAATCATCAATGAAATTAAAAACGCTCTGATTGACATTATCAGCGAAACCAACGGGATCACCATTAGCGACACTTTAGAGCTTCTGGCCTATCACCCGGAATTAAAATGCAACCCCCTTGTTGAGAAGTCTCTGCAGGAGTTTAGAAAACTCATTGCCGGCTTCCATAATAACGAAGTGGATATTTCAACCATTCTCTCACACCCTTTTTCTGAAGCTTTTTTTGGCTTCTTTAAGGAATTCCCTCTCTCTTACCACGAAGAGCATATCCATTTAACGGGATCACTCTCTGCGGAATTTATCTACCCGAGACTAAAAAAACTTCTCGATGGGCCGGATAAAAAACTCTATGAAGATAAAATTAAACAAGTCTACGGAGAAGACTCTATTCCCGTTACTTCAGTTGATGATGTCGACCGCTTAATCAGGCTTAAAGAAGGCGAACAGTTTAAGACTTACCTCAAGATCCTTTATCTTTCAAAACTGATCCTGACGACTAAAGAGGCCCACGTTGAAGCTGCTTATCATATGGCCTCAGAACTTTATGATAAATATAACGTTGGAAAAATCAGACTAAAGTTCACGCTTTCTCGCAGCACGGGAATCAGTGATGAACAAATCCCTGGTCTTGAAAACCTGACAGAAGATGATGTGGTTCTTGGGCTTTATGAAGGTTTCATGAAGTTTAAATCAGAAAAACCTTTTTTCAATTTCATCCTCTCTCCTAGTTTTAGAAAGGAAAGCAACTTCTTTGATCAGAACGCTTACGACTCTAAGAAAGAGCATTTTGACGAACAAGTTGTGAGCATTCTCGACATCTTAAAAAAATACCCTTTCTTAAAAGAAGTTTTAAGTGAAGTCGACACTGTCGGCGATGAAAGAGAGCTTTATAGAAAAAAGCATTTCATGGAAATGAAATCAGGGCTAAGAAGACTTCAGTATCAAGGCTTCAGGATTAGATCCCACCACGGAGAAACATGGAAGATTTTAAGACTGGGAGTTCAGGCGGTAGATAACGCTTTAAACATCTGGCACATCGATACACTTGAGCACGGTTTAAGCTTAGGGATCAACCCTAATTATTACTTCCATAGACTTTTTCAGAGAATCATGGAAATGAATCAAAACCAAAAACCTCTTGACCCCAAGAGTTTTGAATACGACGAAATCATGGACATGGAATGGCAGGATGAAGAAGTCCGAGACAAAATCGTCAAAGGCGAAAAGCTTACACAAAAAGAGCAGATTAAATTCTTAAAGACAAAATTCCACACGGCCAGAGAGATCGAGCATTACCAGCACGATGTTTTAAACCGCATGATCAATAAAAAAGTCTCACTAGTGGCCCTTCCCTCTTCTAATTTAAAACTAACCGGTGCATTTCCTGATTACAAAGACCATCCGTTTTCATGGTGGGAGAAAAAAGGTGTATCGCTGGGGATTGGAACAGATAATTACATCACTCTGTCGACTAACTACATTCAAGAACTCCTGATTCTTCTTTATTCAAACCCAACGAGCTTAAAGATTACCAAGCTTCTTATGGTGGCCACAAAGGAAACCAGAAGACCGTACATCAGTCATTTGTTGTGGGAAATGAGAAAGACTATCCGCGGATCTGAAGGCGCGCTTCATCAGCGACCTTCTCAGGAGTGATCTCTACCATACAGCGCTGGTAGACTTGTTGAGAGCAGCTTCCGCGTCCGTCTTTTGTGCACGGTCTGCAAGGAAGTTCGATTTCTAAAGTTTTTATTTGTGGGCCGGTTGTAAAACCAAATGCAGTCGGGCCCATTAATGAAAGTGCTTTAATTCCTAAAACATCTGCCACGTGAAGAAGTCCAGTGTCTGCTGAAATCACTAATTCAGAACGGGAAATAAGCGCGCAGCTTTCTACTAATGAAAGTTTCCCCGCCAGGTTTTCCACTCTTTCCGGTGCAACTTTTTTTAAGTCTTCACAAAAATGATCTTCTTTTCCACCTAAAACCACAAAGTGTGCTTCTGGCATCACCTGAATCAGCTTTTTCCAATGATCCAAAGGCCATCTCTTCATTTCCCATGCTGCAGATGGAACCAGCACAATGGTTTTTTTGCCCTGAATATAAGGCGAAACTTTTTCTAGAGCAGCAGGATTAAAATCCCACGTTACTAGTTTTGGGTCTGTATGCGGAGTGATCCCCCACTTAATTAAAGGAGCTTCATATGAATGAATCCCTTTAAATGGTTTGGGAAACAAATTGACTCTGAAAGTAAAAAGCAAAAGACGCTTTAAGCGGTCTTTTGATCTCGTCACCCAATAAGGTGAAGGAAAAGCCGATCGTAAAATAAATGAAAGAACTGATGAGCGAAGATTATTGTGAGCATCGTAAACGCAGTCATAACCTTCTTTGCGCAGTTTAAATCCCAGTTCAATAAGGCCCTTAAATCCTGCTTTCTTATTAAATGACCACACGTCATTGATGTCGTGGTTAAGTTTCACCAGATAATCAAAATCACTTCGCGTCACCCAATCAATCTTGGCGTCAGGAAATTTCTGACGAATTAATTCAACAACTGACGAGCACTGAACAATGTCACCAAAGCTGGAAAAGCGAATAATTAGAACTTTCTTTATTTTCATTCTCCTACGATAATAAACTAGATTACTCATATTGGAAAACGATATTGGAAACACGAAAACCCATGGCCTTTACATTAAAAAACCTCGCTTCACTGATTTCAGTGGCCATCCAACACAAGGCCAGTGACATTCATATCAGAACAGACGAAGTCCCATGTTTAAGAATCCGAGGGGAACTCATCCCAGTTCAAACAAAAATATTTACCCCTAACGACGTCAAAGATATCGTTAAAATCCTGGTCTCAGATCAGAATATCGATAATCACTTTAGTGCCAAGGCCGAACTTGATGGGGCCTTTGCGATCCCCGATCTCTGTCGTCTGCGCTACAACATCTTCAGTTATTTTGGAAACATTGGGATCGTTCTTCGTGTTATCAACACTAAGGTTCCCAACCTGACTGAACTGGATATGCCAAGAACACTGGGAAGAATTGCTCTTCAAAAGCGCGGTCTAATCCTGGTAACCGGTGCCACTGGTTCCGGAAAAAGTACGACTCTCGCGGCAATGATCGATCATATCAATGAAAACCGCGCCTCTCACATCGTGACGATTGAAGACCCGATTGAATATATGCACCCTCAGAAAAAGGCCCGCATCTCTCAGCGTGAAGTGGGACGCGACACTGAGGACTTCGCTTCAGGTCTAAGGGCCGCTTTAAGACAGGACCCTGACGTTATCTCAATTGGAGAGATGCGCGACCCTATTACCGCTAATATCGCTTTAAAAGCGGCGGAAACGGGACACATTGTCTTCTCCACTCTGCATACAACAAATACTGTGACAACTATCGGCCGAATCATTTCAATGTTCCCGACTCACGAGCAACCAGAAGTGAGAAAGAGACTTGCCGAAAACCTGTACGCCATCATCGGACAGCGTATGCTTCCGGGAATTAACGGACGCGTAGTGATTGCTCAGGAAATCATGGTGACTTCACCTGGTATCCGCGATTGTATCAGTGGCAAAGACGATTTAAACCGCATCCCTCACATCATTTCTCAGGGCCAAGGTAAATCGACAAATGGTGGTCAGACTTTCGATCAGCACATCATGTTCCTTTATCAGAAAGGATTCATTGAAAAAGAAGTGGCGCTGGATGCAGTTTCATCACAGGCAGATTTCATTCAGAAATTGATTGTTGAATAGTTAGTCACGAATGATAAACGTTCCTGAAATCTTATCGTGAAGCGACTTCTTCTTTTTATCAAAGAACGGCAGCACAAACCCAACCACGCAGGCAATGCTTAAAGGTTTCCAGATAAGCTCACGGCAAAATGCTTGAGAGATAGAAAGTGTGTATTTCTCATCTCCTCTAATTCTTTGTTTGGTCAATTTTTTTCCAAGACTTGAATTAAAAAAGGCCGCGGGAATCACCACTGCAAGAATTAAAGCAAAACCAAGACTTGCCACCAGTACCACTTTTAATAAAGCGGCTTCGCCAAACATAAACTGCAGCTTATATTTATCCAGAAAGTAATTGATAATTTTGACTTCCACAGAAGAGAGTTTCAAGATCAGTTTATAGAGCCCAAATAGAAAGGCCGCATCTATCAACAATCCCAGGCCGCGCTGGATGGGAGAAGAGAAATCATAAAAGTCCTCTTCGTCTTTAACCTTGTCGTTTTTAGAAAGTTCCTGGTAGTGCTCTGTGCGGGTTTTGGTTTTGATGCTTGGTTCATCAAGAATAAGTTTTTCACCATGGACGGGCTTTTTAATAATGCTTGTGCGCCCTTCAGGCATACATGTAGAACCAAGTTTTTTGCTCGAACTGCCCTTCTTATCACTCATTAAAAGCTTCCTTTCTCTTAATTCGCAAAAATCTTATAAATCGTTAATTCGTTTTACAATATTATCCAAATCTTTCTGGGCCTTATCACACTGCCCTTTCCACTCATCATGGGCCAGGGACTTGTCCAAGTTCAGAAGCAGTTTTCCTAATTTCCCAGAGGCAGCGTTGAACTCCTTAAGGAGTTCAACGGCCAGGGTTTCGTCATCGAGATTTTCTAATTTTTCTAAAATGGCATTTACTTCACGGTTATCTAGCATAATTTTACTTTGAAGAAACTGTACTCTTTACTCTTAGTGACTTCACGATGTCTCCAGCGATCATCACACCTTCTTCTAAAACAACATCTTGTCTTAGAGTTTTAACCCACTCTTCTTTTCTTTGCTCAAAGTCCTTCGACCATTTCTTCATATCGCCTGGACGGATGTTTTCATGAGCTTTCAGTGAGTCTTCAAAGTTGGTTACAAGTACGTTTTTGTTTTCTTCTTCAAGCTTAAGTTCTTCGGCCATTTTCTTGTTGGCCACTTCTTCTTCCTGAACTTTTTTCAGGTTAAGAGAAACAATTGTTTCTTTCTTTTTCTTGTTTAAGTAATCAACGTTGCGGTTGATCTTAGCAAAACGAGGATTAGCTTTTACTCTAGCTGCACTCTTCGATTTCAGGTCTGGAAGGTTGTAAGTAAACTTCGTCCATTTAGTGAATGGCTTTGCTTGAATCTGATCCCACGGAAGTGAATACTCCAGGTCTTTTTCACGGCTTTCTACGTAGCTGAAAATATCAGGAAGAATTAAATCTGGTGTAATTCCCTTATACTGAGTTGAAGCTCCTGTTACACGGTAGAACTTCTGGATTGTGACTTTTAGTGCTCCCATTGTTTCACCAAAGATTGAAACTAATGGCCCACGGTTTAAATCTAAAACAGCTTGAACAGTTCCTTTTCCGTGAGAGTAATCCCCACCAACAATAACTGCACGTCCGTAATCCTGCATAGCTCCCGCTAGAATTTCTGAAGCCGAAGCTGAGAAACGGTTCTGAAGAACAACTAATGGTCCATCGTAGCTTACACTTGGATCATCATCTTCAAGAACTTCGATTTGCCCCATGTGGTTTTTAACTTGAACGATCGGCCCTTTTTCCAGGAATAACCCTGACATTAAACGAGCGTCTTCTAGCGCTCCCCCACCGTTGTTTCTTAAATCAAGGATGATGGCATCGACTTTAGCTTTTTTAAGTCTTTCGATTTCTTTTCTTACGTCATCTGTACAGTTGATCTTTGCATTTTCAAAATCACGGTAGAATTTTGGAAGTTGGATATAACCAACTTTTACGTCAGTGTCTTTCATCTGGATTACTGAAGATTTTGCAAATGAAGCAGCTACTTCAATTTCATCGCGGATGATTGAAATGATCTTTCTTGTCCCGTCTACTTTCTTAATGGTCAGACGAACTTCAGTTCCTTTTTTACCACGGATATAGCGAACAGCATCGTCCACTTTCATATCTGTCAGGTCTACACTTTCTTTATTTCCTTGAGCAACTGAAAGAATCACGTCGTCCGCTTCAAGCTCTTTTCCTCTCCAAGCAGGTCCACCTGGAACGATCTGAACAACCTTAATGAACGATCCATCTTCCTGAAGAACAGCACCGATCCCTTCAAGTTTCCCTGTGATATCGATATCGAAGTCTTCTTTCTTCTTTGCTGGAAGGTAGTTTGTGTGTGGGTCAAAAACCGCTGAGATTGAGTTATAGAAGTTATCTAATTGATCGTCTCTGTCTAAAGCAGCCAGGCGCTCAAAAATTTTCTGGAATCTTTTAGAAACTGATTCGTGAGCTTTTGCTCTCATTTCAGCATCTGTCAGTTTCTTTTCTGCTTTCATTTTCTTAACTGGCTTAGTTGAGGCCTTAGCTCCTTTTGGAGTTGGCTTTTCTGTCTGCTCATCAATTAATGAAAGATACTTATTAAGAGTCGCTTGTTTAAAAACAATTTCCCAATTAGCTTTTAACTTTGTTTCATCATTAACCCAGTCTCTTTTCTCTGGGTCTAGTTCAAGAGTTTCGCTTCCGTTAAAATCAAATTGTTTCTTGAATACTTCTTTTCTTAGTGCTTCAGCTAGAGCAATTCTCTTCTTTAAAACAGCGCCCGCTTTTTCAATGAGAACGTAGTCACCGCTCACCATCTCATCGTCCATCTGGAACTGATAAGCTTCAAGCTCTTTAATGTCCCCTTTTGTCAGGAACTGCTTTGAACCATCAATCTTTTTTAAGTATTGCTGAAAAGCTTTCTGAGACACTTCGTCGTTAATTTTGATTCCACGGTAGTGGTATGTTTCTAGTGCATTTTTTAGGATATTACCGATGAGCTTTTCGCGCCTCGGATCTCTTGGATCTTTCGCCTGCGAGAACGCGTTAAAAGAAAGTAAAAGCACCAATGCGAGACACAGACGTTTCATTTTTTCTCCAAGATTGTATAGGACCTAAAGTCTATCAATCAATAATACCCCAACTTATGGAGGAGGAGTCAAAAGAAAAAATTGCTCGGTAGGCCTGTGTCTGGGCCTACCGAGATTATCCGATCTTAGATGTTAACTACTTCTCTTCAAGAACCTGAGCAGCTTTCTGTAACCAACCAAGGTTGTTTCTTGTGATATCAACCATAGTGTTTGAGTATGCTACGTCTGCCTGTGTTGGCATGTTTTCCGTACACATTTTTGAAACACTATCAGCTTCGAAGATGTTGATGTCAAAAGACTTACCAGGTAAACCAAACAGGTAGTTTGGAACTCGGCTTGAAAGCACTCTTAGAGGGTCCGTCCACTCTGTGTTTAGCTCAGAAGTTGATAAATACCCTGCTCCAGTACCATTGCTATGTGTTCCAATGATCGTCGCTCTTTTTGACGATTTTAGTAGGAAAGACATTTTATCACACGCACTAATACAGTCGGCCGTTACCAGGGCCACAATCTTATTACTGAAGCCTTTTACTTTGGCATCAAATGGCGTCGGGTCAGACGCATACATTGGCGAATAATCCAGACGGTTATCAATGGCATCTTCAAACATCGCGTTGAACTCGTCCCCTGTTAGGATCGTGTTTTCATTTTCCGCGTTAACCATTTGGTGCATAAATGGTTCTTGTAATTGGCGCATATAGTGAGTGATTCTCATCCCTGAAGTTGCTCCCGGGTACACCACTCCTTCCTCAGCAAGCATTGATAAAACTGCTGACGGGAAGTTTCCGTTACCACCACCGTTTGAACGAAGGTCAAAAATCAGTGGAAGTTCATTTTCTTTTAGCTCGATAATAAAACTTCTAATGGCATCAAGGAAAGTTTGAGTTGTATTTCCTGACTTGAAGTTTTTTGTCGCAAAAGTCATAAGCTGTAGGTAGCCGTATGTCTTCCCTTTGTTGATATAGTAACCAGTTCTCATTCCGACACTTCCACCGTCATCAGTGTACTCTGTTAGACCTTTAATATTTCCCTGGATTTTTCTTACTGAGTAACCTTCAAAAGCTAAACCAGAATCAGTCCATTTATTTGTCGCTCTATCAAAAGTGATCCCGATAGCCGCTGTGTCTGAAGGGATATTAAACTGCTTCATAAAAGCGCGCGCATCAGGTCTTAGCGTTTCTGAAGTTGGGTTGTTAACAAAAGTCGGCAACTTCAGATAGCCGGCATTCTTTAACCTGATATTGATATAATTTTTCTTGTCGTACTTAAAGTTTCTTAAAGTCAGTGAACGCACCGCTTGTGAATCTCTAAACTCGTCAGAGCTTCCCGCGATATAGGCCTTAAGTTCATTGACCTTGTCTTCAGCGCTCATTCCATCAATTGCCAGAAGCTCATCACCCACTCTTAGGCCTGATAAATCTGCACCTGAAAGTTTTTGTACCATTGAGATGAACTTTGGCTCAATAGAACCGATAACAACTTTTCCTTGAACTCTAAAGAATCTGATTCCGTTATAGATGAATGGTCTTGAGATTGTTTCGTTGATACCAAAGTGTGTGTCTTCAAACTTAGCAACAAGAAGCTGCATTCTATCTAAGAACTCCATGTTTGCCACGGCCTGAAGATCAGCAATTTTATCTTTTAGAACCGGGTCCTTTCTATCGGCCGCTGAAAGTGTGATTGATCCTGCCGCTTCTTCAGCTGCTAAGGCCTCTGCTTTGACTTTCTTAAAGTCTAATCCAATTCTCTCTGCCTTAAGCGGTAGAAGAGCATACTCAAGTTCAACAGTCTTTAAAAAGCTATTAACGATAAGAAGTCTGTCTTCTGTATCAAGGTAAGTGAACTTCACACCTGAATAAACATCTTTAACAGCTTCTGACTGGATGTTTGGTTTCTTAAAAAGATCCAACAATCCGGCCTGTGCAGGCATCGCTGATAAAGCTGAAGTCATAAGCAGAACTGACAATACTGATGTCTTAAACATGGTGTCTCCTTTCCATTACAGTGAATGCTTGATTCTAGCTTTTTAAGGAGGACCTATGGGGGGAAGAGAAATAGTTACATGATAAATAAAAAAAGGGGTGTCTAATATTTAGACAGTCGCTCGAAAAAACGCTCCCAAGGGAGCGTTTTTACATCTTAGCTAAGAGTTCGAGCGACAAAAGTTTATTTTAAATTACGTAGTACGTACTGAAGGATACCGCCGTTTGTGATGTAGTTTAGCTCATCAGCAGTGTCCACACGTGAAGTAAGCATTGTTTTAACCACTTCGCCGTTAGCTCTTGTGATTGTCATTTCATACTTCATTCCTGGTCTGAACTCTCCTTGAGGGTTTAGAGAAATTGTCTCGTTACCTACAAGCCCAAGAGTTTTTCTGTCTGTTCCCGCTTCAAAGACTAGCGGAAGAACACCCATACCAATCAGGTTCGATCTGTGGATACGTTCAAACGATTCAGTCACTACTGCTTTTACACCTTGAAGGAATGTTCCTTTAGCTGCCCAGTCACGTGATGATCCTGTTCCGTATTCTTTACCTGCGATAACCACAAGTGGAGTTTTTGTTTCGATGTACTTCATCGCTGCATCGTAGATTGGCATTACTTCACCAGATGGTACGTATTTTGTTACGCCACCTTCAGTTCCTGGTGCAGTTTCGTTTTTAATACGGATGTTAGCGAATGTTCCTCTCATCATAACTTCATGGTTACCACGGCGTGATCCATAAGAGTTGAAATCAGCAACCGATACACCTTTTTCTGTTAAGTAAGCCCCAGCAGGAGAAGCTTTTTTAATGTTACCAGCTGGTGAAATGTGGTCAGTCGTAATCGAGTCACCAAATAGTGCCAGGATGCGAGCGTTATCAACTTTAATTGTGTTGATTTTTCCACCAGTGATGTCTTCGAAGAAAGTTGGGTTTCTGATGTAAGTTGAATCTGGTTCCCAAGAGAAGAAGTCTCCTTCTGTCGTCTTGATTGCTTGCCAGTGAGCGTCCCCATCAAACACGTTTTCATAACGCTTTTTGAACATTGCGCTTGTTAACTTCCCGTTAAGGATTGTGTTGATTTCTTCGTGAGTCGGCCAGATGTCTTTTAGGTAGATGTCTTGTCCATTAGCACCTTTTCCGATTGGATCTTTAGTGATGTTAATGTTGATGTTACCTGCAAGAGCGTAAGCGATAACTAGCGGAGGTGAAGCCAGGTAGTTAGCTTTTACGTCTGGGTTAATACGACCTTCGAAGTTTCTGTTACCAGAAAGAACTGAAGTCACAACCAGGTTGTTTGTGTTAACTGATTTTGAAATGTTTTCTGGAAGTGGTCCAGAGTTTCCGATACAAGACATACATCCGTATCCAGTCAGTGTGAATCCTAGTTCATCAAGAGATTGTTGTAGTCCAGACTCTACAAGGTAGTCAGTTACAACTTTAGACCCAGGAGAAAGAGCTGTCTTAACCCATGGCTGAGACTTAAGCCCTAGAGCTCTTGCTTTTTTCGCCACGAGCCCTGCTGCGATCATAACAGATGGGTTTGAAGTGTTTGTACATGAAGTGATTGTAGCGATGGCCACAGCACCATGCTTAAGTTTGAAGTCTGCACCTTCAACAGCGTATTCGTTATTGACTTGAGCAGGATCAACTTTAAAAGCTCCTACAAGTTCTTTTCCGAATGCGTCTGCAGCAGCTGTAAGCTCGATTTTATCTTGAGGACGTTTTGGTCCTGATAGAGAAGCTACAACTTTAGAAAGGTCTAGCTCAAGAGTTGAAGTAAACACTGGATCAGCGTCACCTTCGTGTAACCAAAGGCCTTGCTCTTTTGCGTAAGCTTCAACAAGAGCTACCTGATCAGCAGTTCTTCCTGTGAATTTTAAATAGTCGATTGTCTTTTCATCAATTGGGAAGAATCCACAAGTCGCTCCGTATTCCGGTGCCATGTTAGCAATTGTCGCTCTGTCTGCTAGAGAGAGAGCTTTTACCCCTGGTCCGTAGAATTCAACGAACTTCTCTACTACACCGTGCTTACGTAACATTTGAGTGACAGTTAAAACGATATCTGTAGCAGTGATGCCTTCATTGATTTTTCCTGTCAGTTTGAAACCTACGACTTCTGGAACAGTCATTGTGACTGATTGTCCAAGCATTGCAGCTTCAGCCTCGATACCACCAACACCCCATCCAAGAACGGCAAGACCGTTAATCATAGTCGTGTGTGAGTCTGTCCCAACACATGTATCTGGGTATGCAGTTGTTTCACCATTTTCAGTTTTTGTCCAAACACCTTGAGCAAGATATTCCAGGTTAACCTGGTGACAGATTCCTGTTCCTGGAGGAACTACGCGGAAGTTTTTAAATGCTTTTTGTCCCCATTTAAGGAACGTGTAGCGCTCTTTGTTTCTTTCGTATTCAAGAGCAACGTTTTTATCGAATGAATCAGCTTTCCCGAAGAAGTCTACTGCTACCGAGTGATCGATAACTAAGTCTACTGGGATAAGTGGGTTGATCTTTTTTGGATCTCCACCGATTTTTTTCATCGCTTCTCTCATCGCTGCTAAGTCTACTACTGCTGGAACTCCAGTGAAGTCTTGCATTAGTACGCGCGCTGGATAGTAAGCGATTTCGCGGTCAGATTTTTGTGTTTTTGCCCACTCGTTGATTGCTTTAGCATCGTCGAATGTTACGTCTTTGCCGTTTTCATGGCGAAGTAAGTTTTCTAATAAAACTTTTAATGACTTTGGAAGTTTGTCGATGTCAGTTAGACCTAAGTTTTTTGCTTCTTTTAGTGAGTAGTAAGCGTAATTCTTAGAACCAACCTGTAGTGTTTTTTTCACCTTGCTCATGGTGTCTCCTTTGTGAGATTAAATGTTATGATGGGCCTAGTATAATCTTTATAAAAAAGCTCGTCACGAGGGAATTTCCCTCCATTATGAGAAATTCCACGTGTTTGCCGTCTCGAACTCATTCTAGCGTCATTCTATACAAGAAAAAATTGAATAAATTGAATAAAATATAGTAGAATATGGAATATGTTGGATGGAATTGAAGCCCTTATAGCCTTAGAAAAACATGAAACGGTCTCACAAGCGGCCCTCGCGTTACGACTGACTCAGTCTGCAGTGAGCAAAAGGATCCATGCCCTACAAGTTGAGTTGGATATGAAGCTGGTCGAACCAGATGGCAGACGCCTTAAGCTAACTCCAGAGGCCATGCAGTTTTTAAGTAAAGCGAAACCTCTGCTCTTAGAACTTAAAAATTTATCCATTGGACCTGAAACAAAGAGCTCTCATATTTCTCAATTCTCTTTAGCTCTCTCCGACTCTATTGCCGGAAGCTTTGGACCTAAGGTCATCAATCAGACTCTGCGATCTTTTAAAAATCTTCGCCTGGATATTCACGTTCACCGAAGTTTAATGCTACTTGAAAACGTGACTCTAGGAAAATACCAATTGGGGATCTGTACTTCAAACGATATGCGAAAAGACCTGGCGAGTTTTCATTTAGTCGATGAGCCTCTTGCTCTTTTGCACGCAGAAAATAAAACGAAGCCTAATAAAAACCTTCCGCTTATTACCATCGAAGAAAACTCAGCGACCTGGAAAAGTATTGGGCCGACGGTCAAAAAAGAATATCCTCACCTCTTTTCCAATTCAGTGATTTACGTTGAGTCATTCCTGGCCGTCTATCAAATCTGTCTCTTATACACATCTCCGAGCCCACGAGACGCTCAGTTATC
>CAXHHE010000061.1:0-12372 GCA_964016365.1 uncultured Bacteriovorax sp.
ATAACTGAGCGTCTCGTGGGCTCGGAGATGTGTATAAGAGACAGAAACAACAACACCAACTGAGCTTTGTGTGTCTATTGAGTGTGTCACACCAAAAACAGATTGATAGTAATCAATTTTTTTATTTGTAAGAGTGTTTTCATCTTTGGTTTTCCTCATGCTGAAACCAAAAGCTGAACCTGGGTTTAATGGTGCACTTGCACTAGCGCCCCAGCGGCTTCTTTTTATTGCACCTTCTTCCTGGTGAACGTAGCTGACTGTCCCACTTAGAGAAGCATTGCCATCAGCTAAAACAACACCTGTTGATTTTGGCTTTTGAACAATGTTTCCTTTGTCATCTTTCAATTGCAGCATGTCTCTTTGAAAATAAACACTGCCATTGTTGAAGAAAGATAAACTAGCAGGGTTTAAGAATGCCGCTTCTTCGGCAAGAATGCTGGAAACACCAGTACCTGCAGTTGATTTTAGATGTGTCGTCTCAAATTCATGTATTCTTGCATGCGCAAAGTTTGACATGAGGAGTGTGCTGACGAGGAAAAAAGATTTTGTGATTTGATTGCGAATATTAGTAAATCCTTTTAAAATTAGTAACAGCTTTCAAAAGGAAATTATAATGAAGATTAGACGCGCCGTCATCCCTGTTGCAGGAAAAGGGACAAGATTTTTACCAGCCACTAAAGAAGTTCCAAAGGAAATGATTCCTATCATCAACCTTCCAATGATTCACTACGTAGTAGAAGAAGCAATTTTGTCAGGTATTGAACAGGTTGTTTTCATCACTTCATCAGGTAAAAATGCGATTGAAGATTATTTCGACCGCAAGTTTGAGCTGGAAGATTTTTTAATTAAAAATGGAAAATTAAAAGAGCTCGAGCTCGTTCAACAAATTGGAAAAATGGTTGAAGTGACTTCAATCCGTCAGAAAGAACAATTGGGACTAGGTCACGCTGTTCTTTGTGCAAAAGATATCGTTGGAAATGAGCCATTCGCAGTTATCCTTGGAGATGAGATTGTTCGCGGGCCAAACCCGGTTACAAAACAATTGATCGATGTTTCGACAAAAAACAATAATGCCAATGTGATTGGAGTTATGGAAATCGATCCTCAGGAAACTTATAAATACGGTATCGTTAAAGGGAACTTTACTGATGCTCAGAAAAAAACAATGCGTATGACGACGATGGTGGAAAAACCAAAGCCGGCCGATGCACCTTCAAATCTGGCAACACCAGGACGATATGTTTTTAGACCGGAAATCTTCGACGCACTTAAAGTGATTCCAAAAGGAGTTGGTGGGGAATACCAACTAACAGATGCGATCAACTTATTGGCAAAAGAAGGTGAAGTTTACGCGCACATTTTTGAGGGCGCGAGATTTGATACAGGAAATATCGAAGGGTACTTAAACGCAACGATTGAATTCGCTCTAATGAATAAAGATTCAGAAGAGATGATGAGACGCCTCATTAAAGAAAAAGTACAAAAATACAACATCAGATAGGATTAACGATGAAGAGATTATTTCAGGCCTTAATGATTCTTTCGTTTGCTTTTACCGCGCAAGCTTCTGTTCCAACGGAAGAAGGATTGTTAAAGAACTTAAACAATGCAGATCTGCCAGGGCAGTATGTAACCGTTAAGATGATGGTTCAGTCATTAAATGAGCCGGATAAGATGGACTATGTTAAGTTGCAACTGTCTCTGGATAATCCAAATACTATTGGCATGCTTCAAACTGTTTACTCAAACGGGCAGATGCTTAATTCTCAAATTAAGAGCGTGAAGTATGTCCCAGATCTTTTAACTCAAATCAGAAGAGAAAAAGCCCCTGAAAAAAGTATGTTCTATGGCGTGTTGATGATGCTGGCGACAAACCGCTCTCAAGGAGTTGAAGCATTCTTGGAAAAAAATGGAGTGAGTATTGTAAAAAACAAAACTCTTTTAAATGAAGATAAGATGAAGCTTCTTCGCGCTTACCGCACTCATTTAGTTAACAGCAAAGGAAGAGGTGATGCGGGTTCTCCATTGAATCCAGAAGACCCAAAAACAAAGGAAAAAGTTCTGGAGCTTTTCAGATCGAATACTTTTAAGCGCGCCCGCAATATTGAACTAGTTAAAAAAGATAACGAGTTCATGTGGAAAGTGGATTGGAAGTCGGCCCAGGGTTACTTCTCAAACGAAGAAAGACAATTTAGAGCAATGGACTACGGAACAGCTGACGCCCAAATAAAATTAGAAGCAAGCAACTATCTTCTTTTTAATGGAACAAATGAACTTCCTAAATTTATGAACATGAAAGACAGCACCGGTGGATTATATAAAATCCAAACACTGGGTCTCGATGTTAAAAAAGCTGATAAGCGCCTGGCCGATAGCTACGAAGAAATGAAAAAAGCACCGGGGCAAGCTGACCCTGGCTATTCATTTCTATTTTAAGAATGGAAAAAACTCTCTTTCTTGTTGCGGTTAACACGCCTTTTAATGGCTCTATGCTGACGTATAGTGCGGGGGGAGAGCTCGCTCAAAAAATCACTAAAGGAACATTAGTTAAAGTTCCATTGGGAAAAGGCAAGAGATCAGTAGATGGCTGCGTCTGGCAGCAGGTCTCAGAACAAAACCTGGACCTGGAAAAAATTAAAGACATTACCGAAGCAAGTGATGAGCTAACTCTCTCTAAAGAAGAGTGCGATCTCTTCCAATGGATGGCCAGTTATTATCACTATCCTTTAGGGCAGCTGATTTTTGATGTTTTACCACCATTTTTAAAGCGACCACGCAAGCTCAACTACGATCAAGGAAAGGGAGAAGAGTCTCCATTTGTTTTAAATTCAGATCAACAAAACGTTGTCGAGAAAATCACGGAAGCAGGCTTTGATAAATTCACAAAGTCATTAGTTCATGGAGTGACTGGGGCCGGAAAGACTTTGATCTATCTGGAGCTGATACAAAAAATCATCAAAGAGAAAAAATCAGTTCTCTTTCTTCTTCCAGAAATTAACCTCACCCCGCAATTTTTAAAAACATTTGAAACCTATTTAAATGTACCGATCTATTCGTATAACAGTGCCATTAGCAATTCAGATAAATTTGGATTATGGAAACTTCTTCAGGAAGATTCTTCACCTAAATTAATTCTCGGCGTGCGCAGTAGTGTGTTTTTGCCAATTAAGAACCTGGGTTTGATCATTGTCGATGAAGAACACGATCAATCTTTTAAGCAAGATGACCGTTGTACATATAATGCCCGTGATATAGCGATTAAAAGAGCTTCGCTTTTAAAGATTGCCGTTGTTCTTGGCTCAGCAACACCAATGGTGGAAACCTATAAGGCCTTTGTCGGAACAACTCACTATTTCCCACTGACTAAAAGGGCCCAAGAAGCAAAACTTCCTGACGTAGAGTTGGTTGATATGCGCGGGAGAGCTCGAGTTGAAGCTGAAAAGATGCTTTGGCCTTATAGTAGTGAAAGTGTGTTTAAGATAAGAAAGGCGCTTGAAAAAGGTGAGCAGGTTCTCGTTTTTATCAACCGCCTGGGGTACGCCAGTTATTTACAATGTAATTCCTGCGGCCATCAATTTGCCTGCCCTAATTGCAGTACCAATTTAAAATATTTCAAAAAACGCAGCGAGCTTGTTTGCCAGACCTGCGAGTATAAATCACCGGCTCCTGAAATGTGTCCTGAGTGCATGAACATTCAGCTGACTCCTAAAGGCTTTGGAACGGAAAAGGCCCACGACACTTTACAGGAGCTATTTCCCGACAGAGTGGTCGAACGTTTTGACCGTGATGAAATTAAGACATTTGGAAAGCTAGAAGAGACGCTGGATCTGTTTCACCAAAAGAAAATAGATATCCTGGTCGGAACCCAGATGCTTTCAAAGGGACATAACTTTGAAAACGTAAACCTGGTTATAATTTTGGGGATCGACTCTCAATTAAATTTCCCTGACTTCAGAAGTAATGAAAGAGTTTATCAAACGCTTACTCAGGTAAGTGGTAGAGCTGGACGCTTTGGAAAAAAGGCCGAAGTTCTTGTTCACACCCTGGCCCCGGAAAATAAAATCTTTTCTTATTTAAAGAATCATTCATTTGATGACTTCTATAAGGATGAGATTCCGCTAAGAGAAATGTGTTCATCACCTCCGGTAAAGAAAATTATCCTCCTTTATATCAACGGAAAACATCAGGCCGAAGTTATTAAAGAGAGCAGTACCCAAGCGGAGAGATTGTCTGAACTTGCGCATACGCACTTTAATAAGGTAGATGTTCTTGGTCCTAGACCTTCTATGATCGAGAAAAAAGTGAACAAGTTTACTTGGTCTTTGCTACTCAGAAGCGAGGATATCAATCAACTCCACAACTTATTGAATACTTTCCTAAAAAACTACCGCCCCCCTCATACTATCTCGTTGAAAATAGACGTAGATCCTTATTATTTTGATTAAGTATTAAAGAAAATCTCAATTTGCTCCGTAAAGACGATGAGAACTTGATATAGGCCCATCTTCCTAAAAGGAATTGCGTATGAAATTGAACAAAAAAATCTTGGCGATTAACTTGTTGGCAAGCCTTCTGATCACAGAAAGTGCTTTCGCAAGAATTCAAGGGGTAAGAACACCGAGTACTGGTGAATCAAAACCTTCGAATGGAGCCGCAACAAGAAATTCGTCATCTAATACAGTGAAAAAATCAGAAGCAACTAAAGAAGAAGTCCTTACAAGTCAGGCCAATTCAGTTGCATCTTGTGATGGCGATCAAGATAAAGAAAAATATTATCCACTTGAATTATTCCAACAGCTGACTCGCGATGGAGATAGCATCAGTATTGAGCAAAGAGCTGGCAATAAAGTTGTGGTAAGAATCCCGCCGATTATTAACGTGTGTGGTAACTTCCTTCCAGAGCTTAGACAAAATAAAGACACAAAGAACGTAACAGTTCTTATGAGGCTTGTAAAAAGAGGCGAAGACGGAAAAGATGTTGATCAAACATACTCTGAATTCGAAAAGTGTCTTTCTGAGTACAAATTAAAAGGCAAAGACAATTCAGAAACACCAATCCTGGTTGATGGTCAGATTAAACACGATGACATCCCTGGAAAGCTATATTCAGAAAACATCTACTCGATGGATTATGAGTTCGACAAAAAAGCGGATATTAAAAAATCAGTAACTCTAACTTTTGGTTACCCAAAAGCGTATAACGATCCAAGAAATGGTTACAAACCACTATTCGGGATTGAAGACAGAGTGAAAGAAAGCGTACCAGGTGAATCATGTATGCTAGCTGAAAAAATTGCTGATGAATCGACATTCATCAACAAAGGACAAGATGTGTTGATTGAAGAAATCAATGCTATCTGTAAATCTGGTGATGCACAAAAAATTGCTGAAGCTAGAAGATCTCTTGGTAATGCTGACGCTCTTAAAGATATTGCTGATAAAATCAAAGCAGAAATGGATGCTGGGTACCTGAATGCGGTTAAAGCAGACGTTGCTAGAATTGATGGTGAATTAAAGAAGATCGAAGAAAAGCTTAACAAGCAAAGAGACACAATGGACGAGGCGACAGCGAAAAAAGAAATCGCTAAATACGCTGAGCTAGTGAAAGAGCTTGATAATAAGTTCCTTAACCCAGCTATCTACCGTGTTGATACTTTAATGCAAAAACGTGCAAATCTTGAAGATGGTGCACCGGAAATGAAAGCGATTGATGATGAAATCAAAAAGCTTAACGAAGAAATTGGTCAATTCTCAAAGAGAAACCCAACGTCGTTTGCAAGTGTTTATTCTGTAATGGAAAAATACGCGATTAATGATTCAGCTAAAACAGTTGAAGATATCCGTCTTAAGTCATACCTATACTCAAAAGTATATGCAGGACCAACAGATGAAAAACGTGGAAAGCCATTAACTTTTGAAGCAGCTAACAAGCAACAGGTTGAGAAGTTACAACGTTTTGATAAAACTCTTAATGATTGGACAGATCAGTACCTTGTTGGACAAGGGAATATGTACCCAATCAAGAAAACAGAAAATGAGCGTCAAGCGGCCATTGATCGTATGAACTCTCGTTATGCTGCTTTCGAAAAGAAAGAATACCAAGACTACAACAGCTACTGTGCGGTTGGGATGCTTGGAAGTGTAAAAAACCCAGTTAAGTGTAAAGAGTTCGTAAGCGGAAGAGACAAGCGTATGTCTGCTGAGCTTAAGAGACGTGAAAAAGACCTTTATTACATCAAAGGTAAAAATGATAAATTAACGAAAATGGGTACGAACTATAATGAGTACCAAAGAAAAGTAGCTTCAAGAGAAGAAGCGGAAGCAGATATGTATGAACCATACGGATCATCATATACAAGCTACGAAGATAACTTCGCTGATAGATACCCTGGGTACTATGGGCCAACAACATCTACAGCATACGATGCTTCTATGTATAACATGGGTGGGCAGAGTGCTGCGATGATGATGGGCCAACAGCAACAACAAATGTATTACCCTCAACAACAGTCACAGATGATGTATGGGCAGCAACAAGGTTATCAATACCAGATGCCGCAAATGAATCAGATGGGTGGACAACAGATGGGTGCTTGGCCATCAATTTAAGCTGAAATTAAAAATGTAGAAACAAAAAGGCCCTCTTTCGAGGGCCTTTTTTATTAGAAAGTAACAGATGTATTGATTTGTAGAAGAAGCGAGTTTTTAGTTTCGTTTTTAATCGTCGCATCGTTCGTGTAGCTGAAATAGTCCCCAGTGATCAGGTAACCAAGACCAGCACCGATAGAGATTTCATTGTTCCACTTGTAAGTAGCGTTGACGTCGATTTCAGTTCCAAGATCATCAGACTGAGTTGTCACAGCATTAAACATTTTGTTTTTTGTATGGTTGTAAGCAGCTTTTCCAGCTTCAGCTGTTTCAAGAGCTTTAGCATAGATAACGGCAGTATCAAACGTCCACTTCTCAGAGTTGTAGCTTGATTTCAATTTGAAGTACATTGTATTTGTCATGTACGAGTCGTAAACACTTGCTGTGTTTGGAGCTCCAATCGCATTTAAGTTATAACGGAAAAGGATGTTCGCAACTTGGTAGTTTGGATTTAAGAAAAGAGCGCCGAATTTACTTCTGCTTCCATCTTGTCCATTAACACGTCCACCATTGAATCCGAAATTCCATGAATCGCTTGATTTGTAGTTTGCTTCAACAAGGATTGCTTTTGTTGAGTAGCTTGTCACAGTGTTATCAGCGTTTGTTTTTCCTAAGTCACCAGAGATAAGCGGAACTTCAACCGCTACATCAAATTTACCCCAAACTTTTTTAAGGTAGATATCTGTGATCTTAACGTCAGTTTCTCCAACTTGCTTGTTCGTTGCAGTTGGATCAATTGATGTTGAGAAGTGAGTGTTGTTTGCACTGCTTGATTTAACTGTGTAAAGAAGACCAAAAGCAATGTCTCTTTCCGGGTTATCGTAAAGAAGACCAGCACCTAGTTCTTTTGAGTTTGTTGCATCAGTCAGACCGCTGTTAGAAACTTTTGACCAGAATGGATTCACGTAGAAGTTTCCGATTTTAAGTTTCATCGTGATCCCATCGCGTGAAGAAGCGTGGCGATCCCATGCATTTGAACCGTCGTTATAGATTGCTCCAAGACCCCAGTTGTAAGTGTGGCGACCAATCATGTATGTCGCTGTATCTGAGTAAAGTTCAAGGTAAGCTTTTTTGATGTTAACTGATGAGCCTTTAGCTTCATTGTGGTAATAAACAGGAACTGTATTGTCACCGGCCTTATCTGTTTGAGCAGAATCACCAAGGAATCCACCGCTAGCATAACCAGTTGTCAGTTCTGCTTTAAACGTAGCTGCGTCATTGATGATCATCGTTGGAGCAAGCTTTAAAATGTAGCTTTGCCAAGAAGCTGAAGATTTATCACCAGTATCAAGTGCAACTTCTTGTGAACCGTTGTTGGTTGCTGTGCGAGCAGTTTTTCCATCGATTCTACGGAAGCTTGAAAGAAGAGTTGAGTCCACGCCGAAAGAGCCGTGCCAGTCGATAGGAAGAGCAAATGATGTCGCTGGGATTACCGCAAGAGAGGCGATGGCCAGGAATCTGTTCAAAGACATAGTCATGAAATACTCCAAAAAAGAGGTCAATTAACATTGGAAAGTTTTATCAAAATACTATATGAAATGGGACTGGTTAAGTCAAAATGAGAAACACAAGAATTATGACTGGATTATCCCTGTATTTGTGAGATTATAGATAAGATGAAGCAATGGGCAATTCGCATATTTATCTTCCTACTGGCACTCCTGGTTCTAGTAACTATTGGCGTGTACATTTTTGTTAAGACAACGCTTAACGAGACATCGATCGCTCTTTTGGAAGATAAAATTTTAAAAAGCTACGATCCTTACATCACTTCTTATCCGGTCGTGACTCTTGAAGAAGGCTCTCTGGTCAAAAGGGATGAACTTCAACGCTTTTATCTCTTTACTGCAGAAAAAAACAGCTTTGATGATTTTATGGCACGCTCAAGAGAAAGCGGTGCGATCACAGACCTAAAGGCCATCCCAGGTCTGTTGCAAATCAATCATGACGTCTCTTTTAAAAACCTGATGAGCAATGATTGTGTTGAAATCTACTGTTACCAGCACTACCTGCCATTTGAATACATACCTTCAATTTTCTGGAAGGGTCTTATCGGAGTAGAAGATCAACGCTACCTTGATCACTTTGGTGTTGATCTAAAATCTTTATTCCGTGCTTTCGTGACCAATTTAAAAACTATGCGCTACACGCAGGGGGGATCGACGATCTCTCAACAGCTGGTAAAAAACTTATTTTTTACCAATGAGAAAACGTTCACTAGAAAATTAAAAGAAATGGTTGTTTCAATTTATATCGAAACAAAATTTCCTAAAGAAAAAATCCTGGAAGCTTACCTGAATGAAGTCCATTGGGGTGCTCTTCAGGGAATCAAAATGAAAGGGGTTCTTTCCGCTTCACTTTTTTACTTTGGTAAAAAACCAGCTGACATCACGCCCTTTGAAGGTGCGATCCTGATTGGTCTTTTAAAAGGTCCAGGTTATTTTCACCCGCTTAAAAAACTGGAAAGACTTCAAGAAAGGGCCGACGTTGTTTACAAGAAACTCGTTCAGGAAAACTTTGTTCCTAACGATCCAAGCCTCATCTGGAAAAAAGCGGACTGGGATAACTGGACTGCACGCTTGAAGAAACTTGAGACCGCTCGTTATCACCAGTCGATCTGGAGAACATTAAACGATCAGGAGCCAACGCTTTCAGAGTATGAAAAATTCGTGCTTATTCAAAAAGTGGCCGATGTAAAAAGTAAAATCAATGATCGCTTTAACGACAAATTCAACACAGTTGATATCTCGGTCAAGGTTATGCTTGGGCCATTGAGTTCAGACTCTTGGTACAGCTATTACAACCGCGTAGAAAGAAATAAGGAAAAGGCACTTTCAAAAGAAAGACACCAGGTTGGAAGTACGATTAAGCCGATTATTTACAGCGTTTTTGAAGACCTTGGACGCAGGATGGATGAATGGGTTGTGACTGATCCAATCACTCTACAGTTAAAGTCCGGGCCGTGGACTCCAAGAGAGGCCCATCGCAATCTTCCAGCGCAGGTGACTTACACAGATGCGCTTTTAAAGTCGCTTAACCGACCTGTGATTAGAATTGCCAGCGAGCTAGGATTTTCTCAGGTTGAAGAAAAGTTAAAACCGTATTTTCCTGAATTAAAAACCCCGCTTGACCAATACCCATCAGAGCTTCTGGGGAGTATGGAGCTGAGCATGAGTGAGCTTAGAGACGTCTACGCAAACTTTATTAAAACAGAATGCGGCAAAATAAAAAACAGTGAGCGCTTCATGGACCAGTCGGTGCTTCAGCTTCTGTCTGACCCGAACCAAACGACAGTTGAGCGCGCGGTAGATGTTGTTATGCAAAAGCTTAGGTTTTTCGGTAAAACCGGGACCACAAACAATGGTTATGACAACTGGTATGTGGCCTTTGATGGTAAGAATATCACCCTGATCTGGGTTGGATATGAAGGCGAGCGCAAAACAAAATCACTGGGATTATACGGTGCAACTACCGCCTTTGATGTCTTCCAGAATTACTACCGCGACAGAGGTAAGCGCTTCCAGCAATTTGGTTGCGAACTCGTCCCTAATTAAGGGCCCTTTTTTTAAGGACATACTTGCAAAAAAGCGCTTCTGCGTTTATATTGAATCCACAAAAGATTGGGGTGTCGACAAGTGGTAAGTCAGCAGATTTTGATTCTGCCATGCCAAGGTTCGAATCCTTGCACCCCAACCATTTTGTAAAATCAGTCCCACATTTATTTTAGAGAGGATCTTGTGAAACGAATTGTCTTAGTTTCTGGTTCTTCAAATCCAAGTCTTGCCAATCAAATATCAGATTTTTTAGATGTGCCGCTGGTTAATCCCCAATTAGTTCGTTTTGCTAATGGTGAAATTTTCTGTGAAATTGAAAAGCACGTTCGTGGTGCTGATGTTTTTGTTGTTCAGTCAACAAGTGCACCAGTTAACGATAACCTGATGGAGCTTTTGATTATGATCGATGCTCTTAAGAGAGCTTCGGCTTCATCAATCACAGCAGTGATTCCTTTCTACGGATACGCCAGACAAGATAGAAAAGCTTCTCCACGCACTCCGATTTCAGCAAAACTTGTTGCCGATATCGTAACAGTGGCCGGAGCAACGAGAGTCGTGACGATGGACCTGCACGCGGGCCAGATTCAGGGATTCTTCAATATTCCATTCGATAATATTTACGCTTCACCTGTAATCTTAAACTACATCAAGAAAGAAATTTTCACTGAAAACTCAGTATTTGTTTCTCCTGATGCTGGTGGTGTTGAGCGCGTTCGTTTCTACGCTAAGAAATTAAACTCAGATATCGCCATGATTGATAAACGTAGAACTGGTAAAAACATCGCTGAAGCGATGAACGTTATCGGTAACGTTAATGGCAAAGAATGTATTATCATCGACGATATGATCGATACAGCAGGAACACTGGTTGAGGCCTGTAAAGCTCTTAAGAAAAACGGAGCGACTAAGGTTTATGCTTGTGCGACTCACCCGGTATTTTCTGATCCAGCGATTAAGAGAATTTCTGAGTGTGCTGAACTCGATAGAGTTATTGTCACAGATACAATCCAGTTAACTGAAGCTGCTAAAAAATGCGATAAGATTAAAGTTTTATCGACAGCAGAACTTCTAGCGAAAGCTATTCACAGAACATTCAACAACGATTCTGTCAGCTCACTGTTTATTTAGGTGAGGATTTGATGGACCGTTTGATTATTGGGCTGGGAAACCCCGGAATAAAATATCATTACACTCGCCACAACATTGGCTGGGATGTTTTTGAAGAACTAAGTTTCGCGGGCAATCTGAAATGGACGGACAAGTTTAAGGGCCAGTACGCCGTTTACCAAAACGGTGATGAGAAGATTTACTTCTTAAAACCCCAGACTTTTATGAACCTTTCTGGTGAAAGTGTTCAACCTTTGATGAACTTCTTTAAGATCCCCGTGGAAAATATCCTGGTTGTTCACGACGAGCTGGATTTACCGTTTGGGACGATCGCTTTTAAAAAAGGCGGCGGTCTGGCCGGGCATAATGGCTTGAAATCTATTGCCGGACTCTTGGGAACGCAGGAATTCAGACGCGTGCGCGTAGGGATTGGCCGCCCGGTTCATGGCGATGTTTCCAATTGGGTTCTCTCAGGGTATACCGGAGAGGATAAGGATTTTTTCAGACCCTTTTTAAAAGGAACCGCTGAAGCGCTTGAGCAATATATCAAGTTGGGTTTTGATAAAGCGGCGACTGCTTATAGTAAGAAAAAAATTGTTTAAATAAATAGAGGAATTTTTATGGGATTAAATTGTGGAATTGTAGGTCTTCCAAACGTTGGTAAGTCGACAATCTTCTCTGCTATCACTTCAGCTCCAGCAGAAGCTGCTAACTATCCATTTTGTACAATCGAACCAAACGTAGGGATCGTAGCAATGCACGACCCACGTATGAAAGCGATCGGAGACATCATTGGGCCGGAAAAAATGGTTTATACGACTGTTGAGTTCGTAGACATCGCCGGTCTGGTAAAAGGAGCTTCAAAAGGTGAAGGTCTTGGAAACCAATTCCTGGGACACATCAGAGCAGTAGATGGAATCGTTCACGTTGTTCGTTGTTTTGATGATGGAGACATCATCCACGTTCACGGAAAAGTTAATCCAAAAGATGATATCGAAACAATCAACCTTGAGCTTGCGTTTGCAGATCTTGAAGTTGTTGAGAAGAAACTTGCCAACATTCC
>CAXHHE010000062.1:0-12360 GCA_964016365.1 uncultured Bacteriovorax sp.
GTGCAGCCATTAATAAAACCAATTACACCATGCTCTTTTGATTCGGCCACAAAAGTGACTTGTGCCGAATCCATCGTCACGCGCTTCCAAAGTTGATAGCGGTTTTTAAAATTAAGCGGGCGATCATTGAGAAAATCTTCCGGCATTAAACCTTTATAAGCTTCACGCCAGGAATTGATATGAACATTGGCAATTTCAGCAGCATCATCGTATGTAGCAGGTCGTACGATCACATTCATTAGCGTCTTCTCGAAACTCTTCTCTGATAAAGCGAGTTGAGTCTATTTTGAATAACATCCGGATTCGGATAATCATTAGCGATCGAATAATAAATATCGTAGGCCATCTTTAAATTTTCAGTCGACTCGTAAGCGTTAGCGACCATGAATTTCGCCTGAACGATATATTCTTTTTTCGTTTCACGCTTTAAATACTCCAGCCACACATAAAGGGCCTTGTTAAAATCTTTCTGCTCAAAATAGATCAGGCCGACGTAATAAAAAGAACGAATAAAGTACTCATGGTTCGGGTCAGACTGAATTTTTGTTAGCTGAGAAAGAGCAGCTTCTTTATCGTTGAGATAAAAATACGAAAGGGCAATTTGCAGCTGGAAAAAATCGAAATTTTTTAATTTCGGCGTAAATTGCGAGAGGCGAGTGTAGTTTTTAATCGCATCTTTATAGTTTTTTAAATAGTTGAAGTTAACATCTGCCAGCTTCTCTTCAGTCTTAATCAACCAAAGTGGATCTTCCGTCAGCTCTTTAACTTCATTGTAGTAATACACGGCCTTTTTATACTGACCCAGGTAAATAGAGTAGAGCTCTCCTAACTGGTAGCAGATTTTAAGCCTTAAATCTTGAGCGGGGTTACTCTTTAGAATGTCTTCGTAAAGATAAGCTGCTTTAGCGTATTCTTGTTCAGTGATGTAGTTTTGGGCATCAATGATTTTTCTATTAATTGGGGGAGTGAAGTCGCACGAGGTGAAGGCCACAAGTGAAGCCACGATAAAAACTTTGAATAGAAACCTTGGAAAGATCTTCTTCATGAAGAACTCCTAGTAATTAAAGTTTGCTGATCTTTTTGTGACGGCAAAATCTGTAATCTTAAAATCGGCCACACCTTTTTTCCAAAAGGGGTCGAGGGCCAGGATTTTTTCCAATTCAGCTCTATCCATTTCACGAGCTAAAATAATTCCGCCGTCGCGTGGGTTCTTAGGGCCTGAGGCCACTAAAACGCCCTTGGCATAATAATCGTCGAGAAAAGAGCGATGAGCTTCGAGATATTTTTCCACGAAGCTCATGTCCTTTTTATAAGTCAGTTCAATAATAAACATTCTATTCTTCAGTAGCTGCCGGTGGAGTTTCATTTCCTCCGCCTTCCGAAGGTGTTCCAGCTGTTGCTGCTCCTTCAACTACTTCGATATCCTCATCTGGATCAACGATTTTCTCTACAGCTACAACTGATTCACCTTCTTTAAGCTTGATCAGACGTACACCTTGAGTCGTTCTACCCATTAGAGAAATACCAGAAATTTTCGTTCTGATGACTTGTCCTTTATCAGAGATGATCATTAGATCGTCTTTATCTGTAACTGGTTTAATGTCGATGATGTCACCGTTCTTTTCGTTCAGTCTCATCGCCAGAATACCTTTACCACCGCGAGATTGTTTTCTGTACTCAGATACTGAAGTACGTTTTCCATAACCTTGAGATGTAACAGATAGGATTTCTACTGAGTCATCGATAATTTCCATACCGATGATTTTTTCATCGTCAGAAAGTTCAATCCCTTTTACCCCTTGAGAAACACGGCCTAATGGACGAGCGTCTGTTTCAGCAAAACGGATAATTTTCCCTGAAGATGAACATAGAAGAACATCTTTTTTACCATCTGTGATCTTAACCGATAGAAGGTTATCGCCATCTACGATCTTAATTGCTGTTAATCCTGATTGACGGATGTTTTTGTACTCAGAAAGTTCTGACTTTTTAACAATTCCGCGCTCAGTAGCGATCATCAGGTATTTTCCTTCGACGTCATTTGGAGCAATCATGATGTTCTTAACTGTTTCACCTGGTGGTAATTGAATTAAGTTAACAATGTTACGTCCTTTCGTCGTACGGTTACCTTCTGGGATGTTGTAAACTTTAATCGAGAACACTTGTCCTTTATCTGTGAAGACAAATAGAGTCGAGTGAGTGTTAGCGATGAAGATAGATGTGTAGAAGTCGTCATCCGCTCCATCAGCACCTTTTACACCTGTTCCACCACGTTTTTGCGTGCGGTAAGTGTCCATCTGCATACGTTTTACGTAACCTTTGTGAGTGATTGTTACGATAACATCTTCATTCTTAACCAGGTCTTCCATCTGAATTTCATCAGCTTTTGCGATGATTTCAGTTCTTCTCTTATCGCCGTAGTTTTCCAGAACTTCTCTGAATTCTGTACGGATGATATCTGTGATCAGATTTTCATTTCCAAGAATTTCTTCAAGGCGAGCAATCTCTCTCATGATGTCGTTGTAGTCTTTAATGATCTTATCGCGCTCAAGACCAGTTAAACGTTGTAGTCTCATATCCAGAATAGCTTGCGCTTGAATATCAGATAGAGAGTAAACGCTCATTAACTGAGCTTTAGCTTGATGAGGACCTTCAGATTTCTTAACAAGTTCAACGATAGCGTCGATGTTTTCAACAGCGATCTTTAAACCTTCAAGGATATGAGCGCGCTCTTTTGCTTTTTTCAGCTCGTAAACTGTTCTTCTGATAACAATTTCTCTTCTGTGGTCAATGAAGAAAAGAAGTTGTTCTTTGATGTTTAGAATACGAGGTGAACCGTTAACAATCGAAAGGAAGATAATACCAAACGATGTTTGAAGCGGAGTCGCCTTATAAAGTTTGTTAATGATAACTGTCGCGATTTCACCTTTTTTAAGGTCGATAACAACTCTGATCCCTTCGCGAGAAGACTCATCACGGATATCTGAGATACCAGTAAGTTCTTTTTCGTTAACAAGTTCAGCAATTCTTTCAATAAGCTTAGCTTTGTTAACTTGGTAAGGAAGTTCAGTGATAACGATAGAATCGCGATCTTTTTTAGCGTTATGTTCAACGTCGATTTTCGCTCTGATTTGCAGAACACCCTTACCTGTGTGGTAAGCAGAACGAATCCCTTCCGTCCCGTGGATTGTACCAGCAGTAGGGAAGTCCGGCCCTGGGATGATTCTCATTAAATCTTCAATTGAAGCTGTTGGCTGATCAATTAAAAGAAGAAGACCGTTCATGATTTCTGATAAGTTGTGTGGAGGAATGTTTGTTGCCATCCCTACAGCGATACCAGAAGACCCGTTGATTAAAAGGTTAGGAATTTTTGTTGGAAGAACACTTGGCTCAACTAAAGAGTCATCGTAGTTCGGGTTCCAATCAACAGTTTCTTTATCAAGATCAGCAAGCATTTCTTCCGAAAGCTTCTTCATTCTGATCTCGGTATACCTCATCGCCGCCGCATTATCTCCGTCGATCGATCCGAAGTTCCCTTGTCCATCTACTAGCGGGTATCTCATTGAGAAATCCTGAGCTAGACGAACGATAGCACCGTATACAGCAGAGTCACCGTGTGGGTGATACTTACCGATAATATCCCCAACAACACGCGCAGACTTTAGGAATGGCTTGTTGTGGTAGTTATTGAGTGAGTCCATAGCGTAAAGAACACGTCTATGTACCGGCTTCATCCCGTCGCGAACGTCCGGAAGGGCACGGCCAACGATTACCGACATTGCGTAATCGAGATAGCAGTTCTTCATCTCATCTTGAATGACCACTGGAGAAATATTTCCGTGGTTAATTGTGTTATTGTTGTTTTCTTCTGACATATTTTTTTACCTTTTTAACAATCTAAAATTTACGTACTACACATCAAGGTTTCTAGCGTTCAGCGCATTCTCCTCAACGAACTTTCTTCTTGGCTCTACCTGGTCTCCCATTAGAACTGTAAAGACTTGATCCGCTTCAAGCGTATCTTCGATTCTTACTTGTAGAAGTGTTCTGTTAGAAGGGTTCATAGTTGTTTCCCAAAGTTGCTCTGGGTTCATTTCTCCTAGTCCCTTGTAACGCTGAATGTATGCACCTTGTTTCCCATCTGCGATAACGAATTCAGAGAATGCCGTTAGAGATGTGAACTCTCTTGTGTCTTTTTCACGTTCAATTTTAAAGCTCGCTTTGTTGTATTTTTTAATACCGTCAAAGCTGTTAACTAAATCAGCAAATTCCGGCGATCTTAGGAAGCCCGGGCTGATTTTAAATCTCTTTGTTCTTGAAGCAGTTTTAATGTTCAAGCGAAGAGAGAAAGTTTTTGTGTCGTAGTCTTCTTCAACTGTGATTGAGTACTGTTTTAGTGTTTCAGTCTCAAGTGGCTTGAAGAAATCAGTAAGTCTCTTAGCTTCAGCTTCAACTTTTGCTTTATCGCTCATGTCTTCAGCTCTAAGCATCCCATCTTCAATCAGTCTTCTTAGAAGGTCTGAATCGTAGTGAGTGTCGTAGTAAGAAAGAGTTTTTCTGTACATGCTTTCTTTGTTGATTAATTGCTTAGCTGAATCCCCAGAAACTAGTTCTCCATTAATACTAATTTTTGAATCATCAGTTGCATTGTTAATCAGGTACTCTTCAAGGCGTTTATCGTCTTTTAAGTACGTCTCCATTTTCCCTTTTTTGTATTTATAAAGAGGTGGTTGAGCGATGTAGATATACCCTTGCTCAATTAGCTCCGGGAATTGACGGTAGAGTAGAGTAAGAAGCAGAGTTCTAATGTGCGATCCATCGACGTCGGCATCGGTCATGATAACAATTTTGTGGTATCTAAGCTTTGCGATGTTGAATGTATCTTTACCAACACCAGTCCCTAGGGCCTGGATTAGGTTTTTAATCTCTTCTGAAGCCAGCATTTTTTCATAACGAGCTTTTTCAACGTTAAGAATCTTACCTTTTAGCGGAAGAACGGCTTGTACTCTGCGATCGCGACCTTGTTTTGCTGATCCGCCCGCAGAGTCCCCTTCTACGATATATAGTTCACACTGAGCAGGATCTGATTCCTGACAGTCTGCCATTTTCCCTGGAAGACCTGAGAACTCTAAAACGTTTTTACGGCGAGTAAGTTCACGTGCACGTCTTGCAGCTTCTCTTGCAGCAGCAGCGTCCACAGATTTTTTGATAACCATTTTCCCGATTTCTGGGTTTTCTTCCAGGAAAGTTTTGAAAGATTCACCAACTAGAGAGTTAACAATACCTTCAACTTCAGAGTTACCAAGTTTAGATTTTGTCTGACCTTCGAATTGTGGCTCTTTTAGTTTTACTGAAACAACTGCCGTTAAACCTTCTCTCATATCATCACCCGTAAGAGCGATTTTGATATTTTTTAGAAGGTTGTTATCTTTGGCGTAGTTGTTAAGTACACGCGTAAGAGCAGTCTTAAATCCAGAAACGTGTGTTCCACCTTCTGGAGTAGAGATGTTGTTAGCGTATGAAGTGATGACTTCGTTGTACGAGTCCGTCCACTGCATTGAGATTTCTGCTTCGTAATCATCTTTTGTCTGCACAAAGTAGATTACTTTTTTATGAATCGCAGTTTTTGCTCTGTTTAGGTAAGTGACGAATTCAGAAATACCACCTTCAAAGTAGAATAGGTCAGCTTTTTCTGAACGCTCGTCTTTAAGTGAAATTTTTAGACCACGATTTAAGAAGGCCATCTCGCGGAAGCGGTTTGCCAGTGTATCGTAGTTGAATTCGTGGAATTCAAAAATTTCGTTATCAGGTTTAAAAGTAACTTTTGTCCCAGTTTCTTTTGGATTATCAAGCACGCCAATTTCTTTAATTTTAGCTGTCGCTTTACCATGATCAAAATTTAATTCATGGATCTTTCCGTATTTTTTAATCTCTAGTTTTACCCATTTTGAAAGGGCGTTTACTACCGCAGCACCTACACCGTGAAGACCACCAGAAACTTTGTAAGCTCCTCCGTCTTCGTTGAATTTTCCACCGGCGTGAAGTTTTGTATACGCTAGCTCCGCTCCTGAAATTCCTTCAGTTGGGTGAATATCAGTCGGGATACCACGGCCGTTATCAACAACAGTAACAGAGTTATCGATGTGGATAATGACGTTGATGTCTGTACAGTAACCCGCTAAGGCCTCATCGACAGAGTTATCAACAATTTCGTACACGCAGTGGTGAAGACCACGGATACCAGTATCACCAATGTACATACCAGGACGCTTTCTTACAGCATCAAGCCCTTCAAGAACTTTAATCTGGTTTGATCCATACTCAGTGGTAACTTTTGAGATTGATTCGGATTGATTGTTTTCCAAGACAGATACTCCTTCATTGTTGGAGAAGTCTTAGTGAATTATGGAACCGTTCCTGATGTGGATGTTGTTGGCGCCGCTAATTCGGTCTAATTCTTCCTTAAATTTTTCGTTGGCAGTAGTTATCAAAACTTGAAATTCTCGTTTTTCTAAATACTCAACTAGCCTACGCCATCGATGCTGATCAAGCTCGCCAGAAACGTCGTCAATTAGCACTATCGGATAGGACATATATTTATACCGAAAAAGCTCTATATAGGCAAATAACAGGCTTAAATAACTCATCTTTTGCTGGCCTAAAGAACAAAAATCAAACGAATTTAAACCGTCAAAAAGAAGCACGTAGTCATCTTTGTGAGGACCGTAAGAAGTGTGTCCTCTTTCGCAATCAGATTCCAAGTTGTTGGCGAATAATTTTTGAATGTTTTCTACTGACATTCCAATAATGCGCGAATCTAAATTTATTTTTAGACTGTGGCGCTCAGAAAACAGGGCCTGAAAGGTCTCGCCAATGAGCGGTTCTAAGGCCTCCAGGAACTCTACGCGCTTGTTTGTGAGAAAATGCGATAGTTGGGCAAGCTCGGGATCGGAAGCTAAAATTTGCTCCTTAAAACGGCTTGGTTTCTTGGAAAGTAGGGTATTTCTAAATCTAAGGGCAATTGTATAACGGGCCAATTGCTTTTTATATTGATCATCAAGCTGGCTTAAAAAGTAATCAATCCACTCGCGGCGATCACTGGCACTGTTGTGAAAACCATATGAATCAAAAGGATTGATAAAAACAACTTTGATATCCAGGCGCTTTTTTACTGGAGCTCCATCTAAAAACCAAAGAACATTCTCATTGGTCATTTTAGAAGTGTAACTCATAACTTCTTTGTCGTCGTTTTCCACAACAGAAGAAAATATAATCTCAGGTTTTCCACCATCAATACTCAAAAATTGTGGAAAACTCGTATTTTTACGGAAAGATTTTTTTGTCGCCAGAACGTTGATAGCTTCTAAGATATTTGTTTTGCCATTTCCATTCTCACCAAGGATGCAATTGATCCCTGATGAAAATGTGATGATGTCGGGATTTAAATTTCTAAAGTTTGTAACTTGTAATTTAGAAATTTTATACGTGCTCATAAGACCTATAATTTAAGCGGCATTACGATACACAGATAGTTTTGGTTTTTTGTCGATCTAATAACAGCTGGAGAAAGTTCGTTGTTAAATTCCATTCTGATATCTTCATCGCCAAAGATTGAAAGAATATCCATTAAGAACTTAGCATTGAATCCAATTTCAAATTCTTTTCCAGAATAGTTAATTGGGAACTTTTCAAAAGCATCACCTAGAGAAGGGTGGTTGGCAGCAACTGTCATTTCACCTTCTTTCATGATTAGCTTCACACCGTTTGATCTTTCGTTGGCCATAATCTTGATACGTCTTACAGCATTTAAGAAAGAGTTCTTATCGATATCAGCGTGGTTGTTTGTCTTCTTAGGAATGATCGCTTGGTATTTTAAATATTCTTTAGCAATCAGTCTGATCGCTAGTAAATAAGTATTATTAGCGTTCAAATAAATGAATGATTCATCAACAGAAATTCCAATCTGGTGATCTGGATAAGCTTCAGCAATTTTCTTAAGCTCAGCTACACCTTTCTTAGGAATAATAATTCCGTTAATAAGTGCTTCAATTTTATTGTTAGAAAGTTCTGTTTCCACTAGAGCAAGTCTGAATCCATCAGTTGCAACAGCTCTAAGTTTGCCATCGATCTCTTGAAGATAGATACCACTTAGAAATAGTCTCGTTTCATCATTTGAAATAGCGTGAGATGTTTTGTTGATCATTTCCAGGATCTGGAAAGTGTTCAGTTTAAACTCATTAGCGTTTGTTCCAAATTGAAGGTGAGGGAATTCTTCGCTTGTATAGATCAGAAGTGTGAAGTTAATAGATCCACATGTAAGCTTTAAGTTATTTGATCCTTCTGGAAGTTCAATTGTTAATTCCTTCTCTGGAAGTTCTTTTACGATATCAAATATATTTTTAGCATTTACACAAAATGTACCTGGTTTTTCCACAATACAGTTAGCTGTAACTTTTGCAGATACTTCTAAATCTGTAGCAGTCATTTCGATCTTATTACCGCTAGCTTGGATTTGAATGAAATTTAGTATTAAACGAGTATTTTTTTTATCTACTACTGAAAGGATTTTAGTAAGAGTCTCTTTTAATTCATGAACTGAAATTTTAATTAACATAAGGCTATTTCCAAAATTTTATATCCTAAGTTTTTAGCAATTAGGAGTCATAGTATCAAGCTTCATTGAGCCACAATATCCCATAAATTAATCATCCTAAATGTAATCAATCTAAATGAATTTAATGAGTGGTTTGATGAAGTTCAAATGAACTCTCTTCAGAATCCCATGGCTTTATATTATTTATTATTATTAATACTTTTATTATTACACTGTGGATAAGTGGAAAAGATATGAAAGTCTTTTGATTTCATATAATTAATGAATGTGGGTATCTTGATTATTTGGGATAACTTTTCACTTTTTTAAAAGTCTCGACGGATATTCTTGTTGCGGGGCCTATAATTCACATTCTTATTCACATCTTTTCAACTGAGTTTCAACATTACTTCTTAGATTGCCTAAATAGGGCCTTTTATCCCTGATTTAAAAAATCTTTTCCACATAGTTATTCACATTGTTGAAAACTTTTTGTGGATAAAGGCCTATGCGAAATAACGTTGTTAACACAAGGCCGTAAAACGAAAATTTTTGTTTGGCCATGCATAAAATCTCGGCCGTTATGTGGAAAAGGCCGTGGATAAGGTGTTAACAAATTGTGGAAAACTATCTTAAAAGACGACAAAGTTATTCACAGCTATCCACATTTAATGTGAATAGCTGCGATTTATATTGAGATCATTTTTGACTTAAATTTTAGAGATTAGATTCGATAGCGTTGATGTCTTTTGAAAGAGAAGAGTCAGTCTTAACTTTATCAGAGATAGTGTTAACAGCATGGATAACAGACGAGTGATCACGGCCTCCGAAGAACGCTCCGATCTCTTGTTGTTTTGCATTTACCACTTTTCTAGCTAGGTACATGGCTACGTGACGGGCCTTTGTGATGTCCTGGCTTCTTCCTTTAGATTTTAAGTCTGCCAGTGGAACGCGGAAGTATTGGGCCGTAGCTTTTGCCACAGATTCAATCGTCACTTCTTTTTCGTTTTCACTATTAGGAAGCATTAATTGTTCTTTAACCAGGTCAACTTCGATTTCAACGTTCATTAGCTCGCTGACAGCTTTAAGCCTTACCAGTGAACCTTCCAGCTCTCTGATGTTGGTCTTAATTCTCGAAGCAATTAACGTTAAGACGTCTTCGTTGATATATAGGTCGAGCGCTTCCATTTTGCGACGAAGAATCGCAATTCTTGTTTCTAAATCAGGTGGCTGGATATCAACGACAAGTCCCCATTGAAGACGTGTTTTGATACGCTCAGAGATACCATCAATTTCTTTTGGTCTCTTATCAGAAGTGAAGATCAGCTGCTTTCCTTTGTTATGCATTTCATTGAATACATGGAAGAACTGGTCTTGAGTACCTTCTTTGTTTTTTAACTCGTGGATATCGTCGATCATCAGGACATCGATTCTTTCAGTGTATTTTCTTACGAACTCATTAATACGGTTCGTTTTCATTAACTGAATCATCTCATCCATGAAATCGCGGGCAGTGATCAGACAGATTGTGTATGACGGGTGCTTTTCTGCGATTTCGTTAGCTACAGCGTGAAGCAGGTGGGTTTTCCCCAGGCCTGAATTACTGTGGATATATAACGAAGGGTATTTTCCTTCTTTACCTGGTGTCAGGGCCACAGCTTTTGCCGCTGCCTGTGCGATATTGTTTGTAGGTCCGACAATAAAGTTGTCGAAGGTCTTTGAGCGGTCAACTCTGATTCCCGTTTTGTTCGGGTTCATGTGCTCAATATACTCAGCGTCCACGCGCGATTTTAAATCATCGCGAGTAGGGGTTAAGTCCAGGGTGAACTTAGTTGTCGCCATCGACTTAGGTCTGCTGTCGTCTTTAATTTGAACGCCTGAAAGGCCAAAAGCAGGAGCGATGTCCGCTGTCTGGTCCTTAGATGTGATAACGATTTCGTATGCTGTTCCCAGAACATTATAAAGAGCTTTGGCGATTTCTTCTTTATATAGCTCAGCCGACTTCTTAATGAAGGCCGTACGCACGCTGAAGGTCGCACTTGTGCTGTCGATTTCTTGAAGCTCAAGTGAGTTTTCGAAGTACGTTTTGAATTTTAGTTCTGGAACAATAGTCTTCAGGTGGCTTAAAACCTCCTGATTAATAGCGTTTAGCTCTTCTTGATGTTCAGAAGACTGGCCGTTTTCCGGGCTCAATTCAGGTGAGAATTGTCCGAAAAAATGGTCATTTGCCTTGGTCTCATTACCTATCGAAAAAAAATGTTTAATAAGATGAGACGGGAAGTCCTGCGCCATTATAAACTCCGAAATACCGTGTGTGTGAAATGCGAGACGATTTTGTAGCATGGCCCCAAAGTTGTCAGCAATAAAACATAATTTTACATTTTCTTACACGTGACGCGCGTTGTTTATTATTGACCTTTTGATAAAGAACATATATTCCTATCTCTCCATTTATTTATCAAGCATAGAAGAAGGATAGCTGTATGAGCAAAAGAACTTGGCAACCAAAGAAGTTAAAAAGATTAAGAGTACACGGGTTTCTTAAAAGAATGGCAAGCCCAGGTGGAAGAAGCGTACTAAATGCTCGTAGAGCAAAAGGTAGAGCTCGCCTAACGGTATCTTCAAGCACTAAGTAATATCTTGTGGCCGATAATAAGTTCGAAAAAAAATTTCGACTGCTATCGGCCAGTGATTTCGAAGAATTAAAAGTCGGCTCTTCTTCCTACAAAAAAGCCTCACTTATCATTTACTACAAAAAGAATTCTTTCAATTTATCAAGAATCGGACTTTCTGTTCCCAAAAAAATCGGCAAATCCCACGACCGCAATCGCCTGAAGCGTTTGATCCGCGAATTTTATCGCGTGTCTCCTTATAAGTTTTTAGGTTACGACATTCTGTTTGTGGTTTCCTGGTCGAGAAATCTTCTCCCTGAATCCACAGAGACAAAAGAAGAAGTTTTACATAAGAATTTGCGCGAATTTTTTAGCTTTTTAGAAGATGAAAAACTAAGGAGCAATTAATGAAGTTTATTGCTATTAGTTTGATTCGTTTTTACCGCTATTTTATCTCACCACTACTTGGCCCTAAATGTCGCTTTTATCCAAGCTGTTCGGAATATTCAAAAGAATGTTTCGAGAAGTTTCCAATAGAGCGTGCAGTATGGTATTCAGTACGTCGAATTAGTAGATGTCATCCCTTCTGTGATGGCGGGCATGATCCCGTTCCAGAGAAGTAATACGTCTATCATTATTTTGGAGTTAATTTCATGTTCAACCAAGACCAAAAACGTGCGTTTATCGCTGTCCTTCTTTCGGGGATCGTCCTATTTGGATGGCAGTATTATTTCGCTCAAAAAGCACCTGCTCCCGCAGCAGTAACGACTCAACCAGTGGCCACAAAAACTGATTTAAAAGAGCAGCCGAAGACTGAAAATCCGGCGACTTTATCAGCTGGAACAGCAGCAGCGGCGACACCAGCTGCACCAATTACAATTCAACCTTTCACTCTTAAGCGCGACCAATATGAGTTCACGCTTACGAATGATTTAACAGTAACTGATATGAAAAACCCTAACTCGGTTTTTGATTTCAAATCACTTACTGATTCTCCAGCTCCTCTGAAGCTTCAAGTGGTAACAGACTACGGAGCAACAGATCTTCTTTTCCAAATGGAGCAACAAGGTCCTAATAAAATCGTAGGAACAAACCAAAATTTTGGTGTAACTTTCGAAGCTTTCATCAAAGAAAATGGACGTGTTCTGTCTCTTA
>CAXHHE010000063.1:0-12275 GCA_964016365.1 uncultured Bacteriovorax sp.
GGTCTACAGTGATGCCTGAATGGTCTTCAATTTTTCTCTTTAAGCTTGGGCTGGCCTTGAAAGTGATCCCGATTTTATACATCGGCACACCAGAGAACTGCGAATTGATATAATTAATTTTATAAACAATGCTCGCTTCTTCCAGATTAAAAACCTGCATTTCAAAATTCAAGACCAAAGAGAACTTTCCGTCGCCTAAAGCGTCCAGAATATTTTCTTTTTCTTTTGTATTGGCAAAAAAGCTCAGCCCAGATGAAGAAAGATCTTCCACGCGAAAACCTACCAAGTCCTCACTTTCACCCAGATGAAGATCAGAAGTCAGCGACTGAATTCTGTTTTTTTGAAGGTTATCAATCTCTGAGAAAAAATCGCGGCTCTGTTGTTCCTTTTTATTAAAGAACACTACATTGGTTGCAGGATTTTTAGCGTACTTCAAATAAGCATAGACTTCATATACCGGGTAAGTCAGAAGTCTTTCACGACTTCTCTTTTCCACGCGGAAGCAATGCTCTTCAAGCTCCACCACCATCTGCATATTGTTTTCCTCTTGCTCTACCACTTTTCCTCTAAGGAAATAGTCGATGTCATTGATGGAAAAATTTAAACAAATGCGCTCTCCACTTAGTCTTAAATGGATGTTGCAATCGCTGACTGTCAGATAGGTTTTTCTTTGGCGGACATCAAACAGGAAAGCTTTCCCTTCGTAATAACGAGGGGCCGTTTTCCAGAAGATCACTCGGCTGGTCTCAGAAACTAAAAGAGCTATCTTGGCAGATAGCTCTTCTTGATTAAGTTTAATGAAGTTAATTCTTGCTCGCGACACTTGTCGCCTCTTAGCTAATTGTTACTTGTCTTAGAAGTTCAAGAGACTCTAGAACTTTTCCACACCCACGAACAACACAAGTAAGAGGATCTTCAGCAATTGATACCGGAAGACCTGTCTTTTCTTTGATTAGAACGTCAAGGTTAGCTAAAAGAGCACCACCACCAGCAAGGATGATTCCGTTATCAACGATATCAGCTGCAAGTTCAGGTGGAGTTTTTTCAAGCGAGATTTTGATGGCTTCAACAACTTCTGAAACTGGATCTGCAAGAGCATCACGAATTTCATCAGAAGTTACTTCGATAATTTTTGGAGCACCTGCAATCAGGTCGCGTCCTTTTACTTCGTAAGTTTTAACTTCATCATCGAATGGATAAGCATTACCGATAGCAAGTTTAATGGCTTCAGCTGTTCTTTCCCCGATTAGAAGAGAGTATTTTTTCTTAATGTATGAAGCGATGGCCTCATCGAATTTATCACCGGCCACACGAACTGATTTAGAGTAAACGATACCTCCAAGAGAGATAACCGCAACTTCAGTTGTACCACCACCGATATCAACGATCATGTTACCTGATGGTTCAGTGATTGGAAGGCCAGCTCCGATAGCAGCGGCCATTGGTTCTTCAATTAGATAAACTTCGCGAGCACCAGCTTGTTCAGCCGATTCTTTTACCGCTCTTTTTTCAACTTGAGTGATCCCGAAAGGGATACAGATAACGATTCTTGGCTTAATCAGCTTTGAGCCGGTAAGTGATTTTGTAATGAAGTATCTGATCATCGCTTGAGTCACTTCGAAGTCTGCGATAACCCCGTCTTTAACTGGTCTGATAGCTTTGATAGATCCAGGAGTTCTTCCCAACATATCTTTTGCTTCTTTACCAACAGCTAAAACTCTACTTTGGCCTTTTGCACCCTGGTGAACTGCAACGACTGAAGGCTCGTTAACGATAATCCCTCTGTCTTTTGCATAAACCAATGTGTTAGCTGTCCCAAGGTCGATAGCTAAATCATTTGAAAACCAGTCTAAAGCTCTTTTAAACATTTTCCATATTCCTTAATTAGTTTTTACCATTGATAGTGACGGATAGCCTCTCCTCTCTCCGCAATGTCGGCCATAGCTTCAATACCAAGTTCGATGTGAACATCGGTAAATTTTCTAAAGACTGCTTTTGCTGACTGCTTAGTTTTAATTCCACCTTCTTTCAGTGGACAGTCAGAGATGAGTAAAAGGGCTCCAATATTAACTTTACTTACAAAACAAGAAACGAAAAGAGCGGCAGTTTCCATTTCTACTGCCAGTACTCTTTCTTCTAATAAATTTAACTTAAATCTGTCGTCGAATTCCCAGAAGCGGTAATCCGTCGAGTGAATTGTTCCTGTTCTGTATTCTAATCCGTGCTCTACCAGAATTTGTGAAACAAACTTCTGAACCTTGAACGTAGGAAGGGCCGGAACTTGCTCAGGTAAAAAGTGCTGAGTTACACCCTCTCCTCTCACTGATGCGATTGGAAGAACGAAATCTCCAACATCAAGAGAAGGGTGAACACCACCAGCTAAACCTAAAAAGAGAACTGCTTTCGGCTCTACTACGGCCAGAAGCTCGCCGATTAAAGCGGCCATTGCTGAACCAACACCAAATTCAATGATCGTTACTTTTGCTTTCTTCGATGAAGAAGCTTTGAACGCTGAACCTTGAGTGTAGTGTGCGTCTGGAAGAAGAGCATTGAAGCGCTCTACGTAGTAGTGAAAGTTAGTAAGAATGATTTGCTTTTGAAAGTCTTTAATTTCATGGCCAGTGTATCGCTCAAGCATATCGCGAGCGATTTTCTTTTTGTCTTCATTTCCATGAATTCTTCTATGACGAAGTTTTTCTTTTAGATCATTGATCTCGTGAAGAACTTCACGACGTTGCTGATTAACAACCGAATCATCACTTAGAGCAGTTTCAATACTTGTGTCTAAGGCTGCTTCGATATCTTTTTCAGCTCTTGCTTTAACGGCCTTAACCGTCTTTTTTGTCGCTTTAGTAACTTTTTTGGCCTTTGCAGGCGATTTTTTTTGCACTGCTTTTTTTTGCGTGCTTTTTTTAACAACCATTGTTATTTTCCGAATCCATTCTAATAAACTAAAATGTTTATAATAAAATTTATCATTTCACTTGGTTGGATACAACAATTAAATACTAGATGTCCCTTGTTGTTTTTAATAGACTATGACATCTAAAAATCAGCTTAATTAACCGACCAAAAAGGAAGAATAAAATGGGAATGGGAAGAAAATCTATCGCGCTAAAAATGAAAAGAAAAACAGCTCAAGCAAAGAAAAAAGCAAGAATCAAAAAGAAAATTGCAGCTGCTAAAAAATAGTTTTTCAGTGCCGATTACCTGATTATCTCAATCGGGTAATCGGTGCAAACTATTGATAAAACTTAATTTACTACGGCTTCAATTCCTTCTCTCTTAATTCTGAAAGTGCTCATATCCTTCATCCAGATATCATCCGCAAGTTTCCACGATCCACTTTCACTTTTTAAATTTTCCTTTTTAATTAAGGCCAAATCTAAATCTTGTCGCGTCTGATAAGAAGAGTCCGCCTCAATAACGTCAAATAATATTCTTAATGAGTCATAGGCAATAGTTTCTACTATGTTTGGTTGCTTCTTAAATTTTTGGAAAAATTTCTGCGTAAACGGGGTCTCAACACCACTAATTGGTTCGTCCATAAAATACACATTTCCATAACGGTAACCTTCATTGGCCATGAGTTCAGACCTCCAGCTCGGCACTCCGATATAGCTTAGGTTGAAAGCATCAAAGTAATTAAAGTTTGGAAGAATTTGGACTGTTTCTCTTGGAAGGGCCGGAACAAAAACCCAGTCAAAATCAATTTGTGGCTGAAGGTTTTGCACGCGTTTAATACTCTTCTTACTCTCCAGGTGAGCAATGTCATTAACGATTGCTAATTCTTCTTCACGCTCGCGGTTGAACTTGATTCCCAGGATATTTTTAACCGGATCGCGGTAATCTGTTTGGTTTATATCAAAAGAAATAAGGCCAGTGACATCTAAATTGTATTTCTTTGATTGTCTCCAAAACTCGTTTGCGTACGCTTCACCAATGTCTGTTTTAGGGTATAAAATCGCCGGGCGCTTCCCGATTTTTGAAAGCATTTTTTCCGAGAAAAGCGTGTTGATTTGCGATTCAATCGAGCCTGGGATTTCAATTAAAAGGTGGTTCTTTTCTTCTTTTGGCAGAAGAACCTTTGAAAGTGAGATAAAGACGACACCGTATTTTTTCGCTTCTAAGTACTCTTTTGTCGCTTCTGCTGTGGTTAACCCACCAATGACGGCAGCAACGTTGTTTGTTTCAATTAAGTCCTTAACCGCAAAAGCTCCATTGGCAGGATTCCCTTTTGTGTCTTTGATTTCTAAACGATATTTCTTGTTTGGGTCCTGTGACATTTCTTCAAGGGCCACATCAATACCCGCCAGTGCTCTTTCTCCCAAACCTTTTAGGTCGCCAGAAAGTGGCAGGGCCACACCAATATAACGAAGATCAATCTTCGCAGTGTTGTTTTGGTTTCTTGCTCCAAGGCTTGCTACCAGTCCCATAATCTCTGTGTTTGATCCGTAACGTTTTTCAATCCACTCAGAGAAGTCTTTAACTTTATCCTGGTCTCCTTCGCGGAAAGCAGCTTCAGCTTCTTTATAAGCTAAATAGGCCACACTCAGGTTTTTGTCCTGATCGAACTCTTCTAGTAAACGTACGCGCTCGCTGCTTGAAAGTTTTTTAAACTGCTCTTCAACTTGTCCGTATCTCGGGTCTGTTGTCAGCTCGCTGATTGATTTTTTATCTTCAAGTGAACGGATAAGAGCTGAAAGGCTTTGTTCTTTTTTGCCAAGCTGTTGAGAAAGAAGAGCGTAAAGCTGGTGGAATTTTTTTGCTTCTGTATCCTGAAGATTTTTGTAATTTGCCTGCGAAAGCGTATTAAGCGCTTTTTCATTTTGATTCATCTTATAATAAGCACTTCCCAGGTTGAGATAAATTTGTGCATCTAAGGCGGGGTCATCTTTTGCTAGTGCACTCGCCTCTTCAAAACTCTTAGCTGCCGCTTCATATCTTTTTTGAGAAAAATTAATAACACCTGTTAAGTTTCTCTTCGTTGCTTTCTCAGCATTTGAAAGTTTTTCTTCCTTAATTGCTGCTACATCTTTAAGAGCGAGGTCGTTTTTCCCTTGGCGCACTTTTTCTTTAGCTGCATTGATTTTTTGCAGGAAATCCTGGTGGTATAATTTAGAAGTATCAACATTGTCTGCCACTTTTCTTTCCGGTGTGATCATACTCACCCCTGAACATGAAGTAACAAAAAGAAAGGCCATCAAAACAAAAACACTTTTCACAATACAATCCTGGAAAATCTATTATTTGATTGGATTATTCTAACAAGCGTTGGAGTTTTATAAAAGGAAGTTGTGTTATAAATTGACTGACTAAAAAAGCCGGGCATTGCCCGGCTCATCATTTGCGAAGTTATTATTGAAATAAGTCTTTTACTTTATCAAAAAACCCACGGCTCATCGGATTAGAATTCTCTTCAACTTCTGCTAAGCGCTGGAATAAATCCTTTTGTTCACTTGAGAGTTTAGTTGGAGTTTCAACTTGTACAGTTACGATCTGGTCGCCCACTCCGTATCCGCCTAGTCTCTGGATTCCCTTTCCTTTAAGACGCATTTTTACGCCCGACTGAGTTCCTGCTGGGATTTTCAATTGAACTTTCCCGGATAGTGTCGGAACTTCCATTTCCGCTCCCAATGCAGCTTTCGAGAAGCTGATAGGCACTGTACAATGGACGTCGAACTCATCGCGCTCGAAAATTTCGTGCTGACGAATATTGATCACTACGTACAAGTCTCCGTTTGGTCCACCATTAGATCCAGCATCACCTTCACCTGAAAGTTTTAAGCGCTGACCTTGGTCAATTCCCGCCGGGATTTTCACTTGCAGATCGACTTTCTTTTTCTTCTTACCTTGACCGTGACATGTACCACATGGGTCTTTAATCATCTGACCTGAGCCATTACATTTTGGACATGTCGATGAAACAGTGAAGAAGCCTTGTTGACGGCGAACTTCTCCATGGCCATTACAGTAATCACAAGTCGTAGGAGATGACCCGGCCTTTGCTCCCGTTCCGCTACAAGTATCACACTTCACGTTTTTAGTTAGTGAAATGGTTTTCTCTGTACCAAAAGCAGCTTCGCTAAAGTCGATGTCAATTCCCATTTGCAGATCGTCACCAGGTCGCCCTGTTGATCTTCTGCCTCCGCGGCCTCTACCGCGTCCACCAAGCATATCTCCAAAGATGTCGCCGAAAATATCGCCGAAATCTCCAAAGTCTCCTTGTTGGAATCCGCCGCCGCCAAATCCGCCTTGCCCGTTCATACCGGCATGACCGAATTGATCATAGCGTGCTTTTTTATCATCATCTAAAAGAACTTCTGCAGCTTCAGAAGCCTCTTTAAATTTTGCTTCAGCTTCTTTGTTGTCGGGGTTTTTATCAGGGTGATATTGCATGGCCATCTTACGATAGGCCTTTTTAATTTCATCCTTGCTAGAGCTTTTCTGGACCCCAAGAACCTCGTAATAATCGCGTTTGTTGCTCATATGATCCTTTACGAAAAAGGTCTCTCCGCTAGGAGAGACCTTCAATTCTTAGTAAAATTATTTAACTGAACTCAGATTAAACTTCTTTGTAGTCTGCGTCTACTACATCGTCGTCATTCTTTTTTGCACCAGCGTCTGCACCAGCTCCAGCACCAGGGTTACCTTGTGCTCCAGCTTCTGCTCCAGGAGCTCCACCAGCTTGGTACATTTCTGTAGCAACTTTATGAGATACGTTTTGTAGTCTTTCTACAGCTGCTTTTAGTTCATCAAGAGACTCAGAAGTTAATTTAGTTTTCGCTTCTGTTACGGCCCCTTCAAGCTCTGACTTAGATTGAGCAGAGATTTTCCCTTCTCCATCTTTAATCATTTTTTCAGTCGCGAAGATTAAACCATCAAGGTTGTTTCTTGCGTCTACAACGTGACGTCTTTCCTGGTCAGCTGCACGGTTAACTTCTGCATCTTTTACCATTCTTTGGATTTCTTCTTCTGTTAACCCTGAACCAGAAGTGATTCTGATTTCTTGAGATTTACCAGTCGCTTTATCCTGAGCAGAAACGTGAACGATACCGTTGGCGTCGATGTCGAACGTTACTTCAATTTGTGGAATTCCACGTGGAGCTGGAGAAATTCCAGTTAAATCGAATCTACCAAGAGTTTTGTTGTCTTTAGCAAATTCTCTTTCCCCTTGAAGTACGTGAATCGATACAGCTGGTTGGTTATCCTGAGCTGTCGAGAACACCTGAGACTTCTTAGTTGGGATCGTTGTGTTTTTCTCGATGATTCTTGTAGAAACACCACCAAGAGTTTCGATACCAAGTGATAATGGAGTTACGTCTAGAAGAAGAACGTCTTTAACGTCACCAGCTAGAACCCCACCCTGGATAGCAGCACCAGCTGCAACAACTTCATCCGGGTTTACGCCTTTAGAAGGCTCTTTTCCGAAGATATCTTTTACTTTAGCTTGTACGATTGGAGTACGAGTAGCACCACCAACTAGAACAACTTCATGGATTTCAGCTAATGAAAGCCCAGAGTCTTTGATACATGTGTTACATGGCTCAACTAGTTTTTGTACAAGGTCAGCAATTAACTGTTCAAACTTAGCTCGCGTAATAGCTACGTTTAAGTGCTTCGGTCCAGTTGCATCTGCAGTGATGAACGGAAGGTTAACGTCTGTCTGGTTAACGTTTGAAAGCTCATGCTTAGCTTTTTCAGCTGCTTCTTTTAGTCTTTGAAGCGCCATTGTATCGTTACGTAGATCTACACCGTTTTCTTTCTTAAATTCTTCCGCAAGGAAGTTGATGATTCTGTAGTCGAAGTCTTCCCCGCCAAGGAATGTATCCCCGTTAGTTGCTTTTACTTCGAATACACCATCAGATGTAATTTCAAGAATAGAAATATCGAATGTACCACCACCAAGGTCGAATACAGCGATGTTTTTATCTTTCTTAGAGTCCATACCGTAAGCAAGTGCAGCTGCCGTAGGCTCGTTAATGATACGTTTTACATCAAGACCCGCGATACGACCTGCATCTTTAGTTGCCTGTCTTTGAGCATCGTTGAAGTAAGCAGGAACTGTAATAACAGCTTCAGTAACAGGTTGCCCTAGGTAGTCTTCAGCAGCTTTCTTAAGTTTTTCAAGAATTTTTGCTGATACTTCTTGAGGTGACATTTCTTTTCCGTCAACCTTTACCCAAGCGTCTCCGTTTTTGTTAGCTAGGATTTCGAAAGGTGCTACTTCCATGAATTTTTTAACTTCTGGAGCGTCAGCCTTTCTACCAATTAGTCTTTTAATACCAAAAAGTGTTTTCTTTGGGTTTGTAACAGATTGTCTTTTAGCAACCTGACCAACAAGTACTTCACCGTTGTTAGCGAAACCAACGATTGAAGGAGTTGTGTTGTGTCCTTCAGCGTTTGCGATAACTTTGTATGTTCCGTTTTCAAGTACGGCCACACATGAGTTTGTTGTCCCTAAGTCGATACCAATAATTTTTCCCATAAATGTCTCCTTATATTTTCAATTTCTAAATCTAATTACGCGTTATTTGCGACTACTACTTTTGCGGCCCTTAAGAGCCTTCCATTTAACACATATCCTTTTTGATACTCAGTGATGACTTCCTGGTCTTCTTTCCCCGGAGCCGGAGCCTGAGCGACTGCTTCGTGGAAATTAGGGTCAAAGGTTTTGCCAAGAGACTCAACCTGAGTTAGTCCATTTTGTTTTAATACGTCTAAAAATTGTGTGCGGATCATTTCAATTCCTTTCACAATGTTTTGAACTTTATCGTCGTTATCATTTTTAAGTGCTGCCACTGTTAAATCGAAGTTATCCACGACGTTGATCAGGTTAGAGAGAATTTTCTCGCTTCCATACTTAAGAAGATTTTCTTTCTCACGCTCAAATCTCTTTCTCGTGTTTTCAAATTCAGCAGCCAGGTAATAGTATTTCGCTTTGAAATCTTCCCCCGCTTTCGCGTTGGCCGCTCCAATGCTCTCTACATTTTCTGTCGTTGCTTCATTTCCATCAGCGTTTAAAATCTCTTCGCTGTTTGTGTCGTTCGTGTTTTCCGTCATTTCATTTCCTCGATTCAAAATCTTATAATTTAAAGGTGGTATCATCCGGGTGAGTGTCAATGTTATGAACGAAAAATACTTTGGATTTGCCTAAAAACAGCCTGATTATAAGCACTTAAAAGTGCCCTCTTTTCAAGGATTTAGAGGTGCGATGCGCAGGCCGGGGTTATAGGAACTTAATGTTGAGTCCGTTTCCGATGTCTCGCTGGTCTTTGAATTCGACTCCATCAAAGACAAACCACATGAAAACAGAGTCGGTGTAAGTGATCACATGCGGGTGTCTTGAGCCATCAAATTGCATGTGAAAAATAGAGCCATCCATCGGCATATTGAGTTTCATATAAGAAAGATCTAAGTCTCGGATGCGTTTGTAATCGACGTAATAACGAGTCGGCCACTGGGTTTCATTGACATAAATATCAAAACTCGGTGCTTTTTCTCCCAAATAAAGTGGGATTCCGAAAGTTAAAACATTACAGCGGTCTCCATTCATCTTCGGGTGAAGGTGACGAATCCCCATCTCTGCTCCAGTGATATCCGTCGCAAAAGTAACGAAAGTTGCTTTTGCACTTGAAGCGATATCTGTCACGTAAGCTAAGACATGATCCATGGCCTTTCTGATTTCGGCATAGTTTGGACAGCTCTCAAAAACAACATCGAAATCAGCAATTTGCCCCGTGTATTCAGTCAGTGGAGTTTTCACTTCCAGAATGTTTGGTTGTTCATTGTCATCGAGTTTTTGCTCGCGGGCCTCCACATTTCTTTTTAAGAATTCAGCTCTCGGCTTAAAGGCACTAAAGGCCTGTTGGATAAAAGGTGTCGCTTGTTTTTTCCATTCTAAATCGTATGTGGGAACTTTCATGCAATGATCCTGCTTAGTGAAGATAGATGGGCCTTAATATGCTCAATCTCTTCTGTCTTTAAATCCGAACGGCTGGTGATGTGCAGAGCTTTTGAGAAATAATCCTCAGCACTCTCGCGCGCTCCTTCCATCATCTTGGCGTCCTTAAAGGCATTGTACATATATAATGGTTTGTGATTCAGATAACACTGAATCCCGTTATTGTTGAAATACTCTCTGGCAGCTTCCCTTTGAGCGTTGGTTGCAAAACGCATGAAGTAGGTCAGACATACTCCATTTAAATCACTTTTGATCTGATTAAAAACGGCCAGCTTATCGAACTCTAATGAAAGTGCTTTTCGCTTTTCTGTGTCTTCATTGAATTTCTCCAACTGAAGTGAAACCAGTGCTGCTCCTAAGGCGTTAAAAGGCGCTTTAGTGGTAATCTCATTGATCTCATAGTCACTTATTCCATAAGTCCCGGTGAGATTGGTGATTCCGCAGTATCTTTTTTCTTTATAAAACTCTTTGTTGTTTGCTGTAAAAACAATTCCACCTTCACCAGCAGTTAGTGGTTTTCCATAGGAGAAACTAATCACTGAGTCGTAAGGGGCATCGTAGATCAGGTCTTTGCCGTCATCAAATTTTCCACCAAAGGCGGAAGCGGCGTCATCGATAATTGTGAGATGAGAAAACTCGCGCAGATCAGACACGCGGCTATTCATATGCACATTCATCACGATATAATTTTCTGGAATATTTTTTAAAACAGACTTATCGATATTCCCGTATTGATCAACAGGTGCCAGGACGTAATCGTGTCCGGCCTCAAGGATGGCTCCAATGACTCCAAAAAAGACCACAACCGGAACAATCACCGTTGTTGGTTTGTATTTGCTCAGAGCAATCTTTAATCCACTTGTACAATGGTTAACCGCCACCGCATGTTTTGATCCTTTAGAAAATTTTTCTTCCAGCTTCATCACGTGACGGCTTTTTACACCACCGAGCATATCTGCTTCATTAAAATATTTATGAAGATGAGAAAGGTTCGTTTTTAAATGTGGAACTGAATAAATATTAATCATAATTAAAATTGCAGGTCTTTTTTAATAAACCAGTCTGCCAAGTAAAGGCCGATGCGTTTATACCCTAGCTTGTTGTACTGGATGGCATCTCCTAAGAAAATCAGCTTCTCATCTGATTTTTCAACTTCTTGGCGCGTGTGGTGTAATTCGCTAAGCCAGTTGGTTTTACTCCAAAAAAGATTTTTTTCTTCTTCTGTCGGTGTCGGCCCTAACGAATCCGATGTATCAAGAAAATACATCCTTTCTTTAGGAGCATCAAAAGCAGCGTACTCCTGACTTGGAATCGTCACTCCTCTGTGTCTTAAGAACACCACCGGAACCTTATTTTCTTTTGCCCACTCTCTTAAAAGTGTCATAGATTCTTTCCACCCGTCAATGGCATCGCTGTAGCTGACTTTTGTCATTTTATTCAGTGAAAATTTGCAAAGGGCCAAAGGCTCAATAAATGTATTTACGCACTTTCTAATCACTTGTCTTTCAAACCAATTTAGGTTTTTAAGCTCAACCCTCTTCCCATCTTGCTTCACCATGTCTCTGCCAAGATAGAGTTCAATCCAGCCAAAATCCCAAAGAATAAGATCAGGCTTTAGAGAAAGGGCGTCTTTTTTCAAACGCGAATAACCCATAATACTCGTCGCCCCCTGTTTTCCCCCATTCCAAATTTCAATTTTCTTTTTCCCTTTAAAATGTTGGTTGAGAGTCTTTTCCAGAATGCTGGCATAAGTTTCATCGTCATTGACCGCGTGGCCAAAGGCCGGGTAAGAGCCAAGTAAAACAATACGAAAAGTATCTTTCTTTTTTTCAACTGGCAGATTTTGACTTCCACGAAATCCTAAGTCGTTGCTGGTCACAGTAAATGTTTCATTTTGTTTTTGATCATTCAAACGCAGAAAATTCTCTACCGTCGTATTGAGATTTTTTGGTAGTGAAACATAGTTGTGAATGAAGTCCAAGCGGTTTTGGTTATGGAAATCTTTATTAACGAAAACATCAAATGGCGGCTCAAAAAAATGATTGCGGGCATCTCTTCCTCTTACCCAAAGACGATTGATTTTATCCTGAAGAAAACCCTTCATCGCCTGCGCTTGAATCCCCTCACCTTTTTCATTTCCAGGTGCAGATTTGCGAGCATAATGATCGACTAAGCGGAGGGAAACCTCACATATGACAAGGGTAAGGACAGTGGCCAGGATGAGTTTTAAAATATTTTTCACTGACAATAATTAAATAGTGCCATAACCCTGTCTCTTATACACATCTCCGAGCCCACGAGACGCTCAGTT
>CAXHHE010000064.1:0-12098 GCA_964016365.1 uncultured Bacteriovorax sp.
GACCTAGAATATACCCCGGGTCCAGGTTGCTTGGGTCAAGTTGAAGTCTGCGGTATTGGTAAGGTGCTAAGCTTGAAACCAGAGACTCGCCAAAAAGCCCTGTCGTCGTGTCATTAACTCCGCCGGCAGTCTGAACTCCAAACTTCTGTCCACTCCATTCTTTATTTGGTTTAAAAATAACGAAACTGTTTGAAATAGGTCTGGCAATTGAGAAGGCAGAATCATCACCATTGTGAACAAATGCAAATGCACTTAAAAGACGCACGCTGGTTTTGTAGCCTTCTGATTGACCATTATTTTTCAGCACCTCTTGTCTCGCTCCGACATCGGCCAGAACCGTGTTGTATTGCAGATCAAGAGATGCATTCTTAGAAGAGTTATTGTCATCAGCAGAAGCTGAAACTTTAAGATCGTTGTATTTTTTCCCGGTATCTCTGATAACCGTTAAGCGTTTTGTCTGTGACTCTTTTTCATAAAAGGCCGAGGCAAATGTCGAACTCTCGCCAAACGTCATGTTAAAGAAAAAATAAATTTGATTAGACCATGTTTTGAACTCATCTCTGCTTCTTCCGGCATAGGCCGTCAGTGAGCTCGATTCGAAAATCTTAGTTGTTAAACTACCGTTAAAGGCCAATCGTGCATTTTCGGCCAGAGTTGGATTTTGATAACTTCCTCCTAACGCCACATTGAAACGCTCAAAAAGCGGTACACTATAAGAAGCTGTGGCGGTGACATCAAAACGATTTTTAAAATTCTCACCGGCTTCATTAAAAAATGGCGAGCGGTATTCAACCTTAGTCGTTAGAGTATGAGAGTCATACCAGTAGGCCCCGAATAAGTTGAGCTGATAAGTGGCCTGAGTGACATAACCGTTATTGAAGTCATTTTTTGTTCCGGCCAAATCAAATGACCAGTTACCATAGGCAGAAGACAGAATATGGTTAGTCCCCAGCATTTTATATTTTTTATTACCCTGAGCATAAGCAGAGACGCTCCAGTGTTTATAAAGACCGTGCTGGTAAAAACCTGACACAAAAGCGCCATTGTCTTCGTTATATTTTAAATTCCCATCAACTTCCGAAGATGGATACCCTGTCGCTAGCGCATATCGACTGACACCTTTTGCTAATAAATCCAGAGAACCTGATTCATTAAAAGTAAAAGACTTGGTGACTCCAAATTCATCTGTTACTTCTACTACGATGCGGTTGAGCCCGTTGTTTAGTGGAATATCTTTTACCGAGTAACGGCCGGCACTCATGTATTCAGACTTAAGTAAAATATTATTCACATAAGTTTTTACCAATGAACGGCTGTCGACTTGAAATTCAAAAGAAGAAGTGGGTGTTACAACGCGATAAGGATTCAATGAAAAGTCGCGGTAAAAAGAAAGACCCCCAAGAGAATACGCCTGCTGATACCCGATAATAGGGTAACTTACGTCTCCCGCTTCAATTCTTTGCATACGGTTAGGACGATCGAAAATAGCTTTTGAGCCTTGTCTTCCCCACTGACGATCTCTCGTTGAAAGATAAGTCATGCGGTTTTCTAAGGCCACTTTCTGGATGTTCATAAACGCATCAGTTTGCGCTGTAAATGAATCCGACTGACCGGTGTTATGGTTGAAAGTCTGCTCGAGTTTATAATTTAATCCCAGCGAAAAAGGTGCTGGCTCAATCGCCTTGCGCGAATAATAAGGAATTAAATCATCGTAGACGTTGGCATCTGTCGGGCGCAAATCCTCCGGAGGAATCTGAACAGAAAGTCTTAACTCTGACGGATGGTACTGCACTTTAAAAGGCAGTCTATCCGGACTCACATCACCATCATTGACCGGATACTTCATAATTTTGTCTTCGCGGATTTTATCAATCAGAAGTTTTCTTAACTCTCCACCAGAGATAGAAATAATTTTATCCCCCTGAAGGGTGACCGAAACTTCTCCAATGAAAAAATCTCCCAGCGATACATCAACCGGAGTCTTTTTTTCTTCGCTCGCTTTCCCAAAAACTTTTTTAAAAAGTTCGTCTGTAGACTGTGATTGAGACTGGGCCTCTGCTCTATAGAGCGGACCTAACAGAACCAGAGTCGATATAAAAATGGGTTTAAAATTAATCTTTATCAAAACTAATTTTCACCTTATCTGTGGACTGAACATCTTTGAACTTACCGCTTTTCTGGAAATGAAAAATGCGCTCGCTTTCAGCCAGTACATTTTCTCCGATCATGCCTTTTAGATCTTCGCCTTCAACCGTGATATCTTTTTTACCGTTAAACTTGATGACCAGGTTCGAAAGCACTTGATGCTTTTTACCTGCATTACTCATGGTTAATGAAACCTTCTTCTCATCCACTTCCATTTTTTTTAAGGAAACATCAGAAGAAAGTCCTTCCGGTTCAACATAAAGGGCCGCTACATAACGAAGCAGAACTTTAATACTGGCCTTTTGTTTTTTATTTTTATCAAGTTCAATTGGAAGCTGTTCTGCAATCAAGCGGTAAGCTTCTTCTTTGACAGGAGCTGTCTTTCCAACCCACGTCACTTTCACTGAACGCTTTTCGTTTGGTGGAATGATTAACTGTGTAGGATAAACTGTAATTTCATTGTCGATTTTTTTGTTGGTCTCAACACCTTCAACACTCATCTCTCTTTTCATGACTGATGCGGTAACTGCAATCGGCTGGTCAGAGTCATTTTCCAGATAAAATAAAGTTGAGTTTGTTTTTTCTTTTACGCCGATTGATGTCGACATTGGAGAAAACTTAAATGCATGAGCATTTAATGAGATCAGTAAACTTGTGAGGATGAATAAAATGTTGCGCTTCATTCCTTGAAACCGCCTTTTAAAAGTTCCTTTAATTTTAGCGGTTAAATGGAATTACTACAAAACTAATTTGCAGATATTTTCAGGAAAATAGGTTTGTGGACAGGCATAGTATCCTTTAAGTGTTTCACTAGAAGTTCGTACTGAATACTGCGGTCACTACCAGTTATTTTCTTCAAGTTTGCCTCTAAACCAGACTGATCAAGGCCTTCAACTTCAAACTTCTGTTCGTTGCTTAAATACCTGGAATTCATTTGACTGGTAAATGTCACTAAACTTTTTGAGGAACTAAGCTGAGTTTGGTTTATGGTCGTATTAATCGCAGGAGGGACATAGGCCCTTAGTACTAATCTTGCACTTCCATCGGCCAAGGCCAAAGAGGAAAGAGAAAAAACAACGAATGCTAAACAAGTCTTCATATGAGACTTATCGGCACAATACCTGACTAGCTTTAACGGGTATTATGAAACTTATCTATCTAGCTGCAATTTCAAAGGTAATTGTGTCTGTATAGGTACCTGCCACCATCTGTTCGGCCGGTTTTCCGGTGTAGGAAATCGTCAGGTTGCGAAGAATATTCACATAAAAAATATGCCAGCGCTCGTAAGTTGTTCCAGCTGAAGTCGAAAGATTCAAGGCCGTCCCATCATACTTAAGCGAGTAAGGAAAAACCTCTGCTCCATCAGTACGTTTAAGTTTTCCCAGGTTCGCACTAGTTATTGTCACTCGGTATCCAGACAAAATCGCGTTTGATTTTTCTCTATAACTCGCAACTTTTAAATCGGTTTGAGTTGTCGAAAGATCCAGACCTGTTGCAACGGCTTCAGGAAATACTTCAATCGAAACTCTCGATGAAACTTTTCCCTGTAAAAGAGATGACCCTGTCACTGCCGAGAAAGCAGAGAAAGAAAAAAGAAGTGTGAATAGCAGAGTGGAAATAATTGTCTTCATCTTCCTTAATTTTGGGCAAAAAAAGGCCCGCCATCCATGAGCGGGCCTTTTTTATTTTTTTAAAATTAGTTCGCAGCGATGTTGAAAGTAACTGTATCAGCGTATGTACCTTCTACCATTGATTCAGCAGCAACACCTGTGTATGAAATGTTCAGGTCTTTGTTCACGTTAACAGCTGCAGCTGAAGAGTTTGTGAAAGTTGAACCTGCTGCCGTTGAAAGACCTACTAATGATCCAGCATACTTAAGTGTGTATGAGAAAACTTCAGCACCGTCTGTTCTCTTAAGTTTCCCTAAGTTTGCAGAAGTGATTGTTACCTTGTAACCAGTTTTTGAGTTCGATTGCTCATTAACTGTAGCTACTTTTAGATCTGATTGAGTTGTCGCAAGATCAAGAGCTGATGCTACTGCAACTGGAGTTACAACGATCGCTACCTTTTGGGCCACTACACCTTGAAGTAGTAATGAACCTGTTGTTGCAGCAAAAGCTGATGTTGTCGTAAGAGTTAAAAGTGCTGTTACTGCTAAAAACTTCTTCATAAATACTCCTGTGTTGTGATCGTTTTTGGTTTTTTCGTAAACCTGATTCTGTCCTTATCTAAAGCACTTCCGGTGCCAAGTTTAAAACAACCTTAAGTCCTCGACATCAAGTTCCTGTCTAGGAGAAAGCCTGACTATATTTTAAACACTGATGTCAAAACGTGTCTAAAAAAGTGTCAAAAGGATCTTTTTGCCAGTTGCTAATATCACCACAACAACACCACTAAAAAAGATTTAATTATAATTGGATAGACTACAAAACTATCAATAAAAACCGTCTATATTCAAAGTAGAATTTTACTTAATAAAAGACTTAAAAAAGGAAAGCTCAATGGGAGATATCCAGGCCTTAGCCAAGGGTGGTTTCTACACACAACCGAATCTTAACTTGAAGCTGGCCCAAGACCCTGCTACAAGGCTGTCATTAGTATTTTTAATTGGGAGTGAAGTATGAAGAACTTAGTTTTAGCTATTGGTTTTTTATTTAGCGCAGGGGCTGCACTAGCGTGTAATCCAGAAGCACAATTTATTGGAACAGTAACTGAATACAAAAAAGTTCGCATCGACCAGAACATGTTCGATTGCTCATTTAAGATCAACTATACTGATTACAGAGCAAGCATGGTATGCCCACTAAGCGAATCTGAAGCATCTACTACTGAATTCGTAGACGCTTCATGTAGCCTGAAAGATGGCGACGCGGTTTCTGGGTACCTTGTTGTTCAAGATGGCCAGATCGTTATCGAATAATTCTTAAGCTTGATGCTTGATGGTTAGTTCATCCTGAGCTGCGACGTCGAATGTGCTAACCATCTTGGTCATAATGTGAATCATCATCTTGCGTTCATCATTGTTAAGTACACGCGTATAATGCTCCATACGCGAGATGTGAATCGGCAATACTTGTTTCAGTTTTTCTTCACCAACTGGGGTTAGCTCAACCAACATACCTCTTCTGTCTTTCGGATCTTCAACTCTTTTCACAAAACCATCTTTTTCGATAGCATCAATGAATTGAGTCATCGTTCCTCTCGTGACACCTGTTCTCTTTGCGAGCTCAGAAGGAGAAAGAGCATGTACAGGCTCTTGTCTCTTTAAAAGCATGAGGAGCTGAAAGCGTCCGGGAGTAAGACCAAACTCAGACAGAGTGGCTTCTCGTCTCATGTTAATGAGAGATGAAACTTTGTGAAACTGGAGGATCGTCTCTACTGCTTCAGGAGAAACTTCCGGGTAGTTTGTCAAAAGTTCTTGGTAAACGGGATCTGATTTAATGTCTAAAATACTAGTGTGTTCCATAGATTCTGATTATGATAGTAAGGTAGGTTATTGGTCAATTTAGGAAAACCTTAAATTTTGCGTTCCTTGATCATCTTAAGATAAAATTATGAAGAAATTTGAGACACAGTTACAAAACATTCGTTGGGTTGATCTAACGACTCCTAAAAAAAGCGATTTGAATCACCTGTCGCAAGAGTTAAATATACCAAATCGCGTTTTGCTGAATGCCCTGGACCCAGAGCATCTACCTAAGTACGAATTACTTGAGTCTGCCGCGGTTATATATCTGCGAACGATTGATCATTCAAAGACAGATGCGGCCAATATTCAGGACCTGACAACAAAGATCACTCTCCTTATAAGTAACGATTCACTTATAAGCATTCACCGTATGGATCACCCCTTTTTAGAGGAACTCCGTCACGAAGCTGTTGAAAAAAACTATACGTTAAAAGACGTTATCAAGAGAATCATCACCTCTTCCATGATGACTTTCGATGCACCTCTGTCTGCTTTAGAAAACAGAGTAGAGATATTTGAAGAAAGTATTTTTGAAACCAGTAAAAGTGAAAACATTGTCCGCGAAGGTTACTTCTTAAAAAGAAAAGCTTCGGCCATTAGAAAAGTTCTAAAGTTCTCTCTCGATATTCTCGCCTCTCTTCAAAGCAGGCCGGATTTTGTCTGGAGAGATTTTCAAGGACTGCGCGAAAGTATTGAGCGCAACCTCTTTTATACTGAAGACGTTTTAGAAAATGTCACAGGTCTTCTCAATCTCCACATCTCTCTTTCGGCCCAAAAGACCAATGAAGTCATGCGCGTCCTGACGGTATTTTCGATTTTCTTCTTACCCCTAAACTTCTTAGCCGGTGTTTACGGGATGAATTTCGATAATATGCCGGAGCTTCACCATGAGAGCGGATACTTCCTGGTTTTAGGAAGTATGCTCGCTATTTCAATCGGGATCTTTATCTGGGTTTATCGCCGTGGATGGCTGAAGCGTCCAAACTAAGAATTATTTTTTTGTCACAGTTTCTTCTCTAAGAATAAACTTGGCGATCAAAAACACCACCAGCGCCACGATAAAGAAGTCGGCAGCAGAGCCAATCACTTTGCCGTAGAAAATTCCTTCATATTGAAGATCTCTGATATTCGTCACATTAGCTGCTTTAAGCGCCGGCTTAAAAATAAGCGGCATCATAAGATCATTGACCAAGCTTCCAATAAGTTCATTAAGTTTACCACCGATGATCACGGCGATAGCTAAACCGATAACTCCGTAAGCTTTAAGAAATGAAAAAAATTCTTTAACCATCTTCTCCCCCAATTAGATATTGGGGAGCAGTTTAATTCCAGTACCAAAAAATGAAAAGCATCATCACAAGTCTTAGCAGCTCAAAACTCGCGTCAATCGACACAACAACCCAGCTTTTAAACTGCCAGAGTGCTTTATTAACGGCGAAAGGAAGGAAAAAACCTGCCCATACCAGAAGAGTTGCCAACATTCCCACTTCCAGAGAGCCATCACTTAAGGATTTTGTAAAAAAGACCATCAGTCCAAAGACGTAGGCCGTAATTAAAGACACCAGAATATAAATGCTAAAAGAAATCATCTGCTGTTTTTTGCTGGCACTCCCTTGGTCTTTAACCCCGTACATATATTTTCTGTAAGGAACTCCAAAGAGCTTAGTCATCCAGAGAAATCCTAGTGCTAATGACAAAACACTACAGGCAATGACCGCGAAAAAATTTACGCTCACAGGAATCATGACTTCTCCTTAAAATATTTATTCACAAAGTATAACATCAAACTTGTAGAGAAAAAGTCGCCATGCTTTAATTTTATTTATGAAAAAGAAAATAATGTCATGGATTGGGTATTCAGTCTTTATCGTTTTTACTGTTACGGCGTCGCTTGAGCTGGCGTCTCAAATCTATATTCATAACTATAGACGAGATCTTCTGAGTCAAAGTTATCAACAAGAAAACCCAGCAGAATACAAACGTATTAAAGACTGGCACGGCAATTTTAAACGCTCACCTTTTTTTGGATATGTTACGAAGTACGGAAACAATTATGGATTTAGCTCTATCGATGATTACCCTTTGGCCAAAGACGACAATACTTTTGTTATTGCCGTTCTTGGAGGCTCTGTAGCAGATCAATTCGTCCGTCACATCGTGGCCAATGCACGATTGACTGATAGACTTAAGGAGTATGTCCCTGCTTTAAAGAATAAATATATTCGCTTCATGAACCTTGCGATTCCTGGCTACAAACAACCCCAACAATACATCGCCCTATCTTATTTCGTTGAAAATATCGACATGGTCATTCAACTAGACGGATGGAATGAAGTTTGGTCAAGAACCAGTGGTGCTTATCCGATGGACTATCCAAGCTTCAGTGAATTTCTTTACGACGATGAATCCAATGGGCGAATTAGCGATGTTTTTGAAAAAAAAGAAATGGCCGAATCTATTAGAATGAATCCAATATTAAGTAAGAGTGCAATCTTGATCCTCTATCGAAATATTCTTCTAAAGAATGTTTACAGCGAATCACAAGATCTCTCTAACCCCAAAGCTTCTTTTTACAATCGTATGAATAGCCCTGAAGAAATTCAGCAGATACTTGTTGGCAACTGGAAAAAATACACAACCATGGAGCAAGCTATTTTAAAACTCCACAATAAGCCTGGCTTTTTTTTCATTCAACCTAGTCAATATAATCCAGAATCAAAAACGTTTAGCAGTGAAGAGCAATCCACTGTCATTAATAACATCTTCTCAAATAGTGTTGCTGACTTTCTGGCCTTGAGAAAAGAGGCCTCAAAGCTTGGAGTGTATGACCTGGCGATGGTTTTTAAACCGATAAAAGAAACGGTTTACATAGATGATTGCTGCCACATTAACGACAAAGGAAACGAGATTATCGCCGATGCCATCTTCCGCACTATTGGACAAAACTATAAGCTGAAATAAGAATCCAGGATTTTGGGCACAAAAAAACCCAATCAAGTTGGGTTATTTTATTTTTTTGAATTTTCAAATGGTGCCCTGCGAGGGACTTGAACCCCCACGCTTGCGCACCAGATCCTAAGTCTGGCGTGTCTGCCAATTTCACCAGCAGGGCGTCGATTTGAGACACTATTTTTACTCAAAAATGTTGGGGCTGACAAGTGAAAAATGAAAAAATTATGAAGCTTTTTTGGTAACGCCGAGTTTTTTCTCTAGTTCGGCGATTTTAGAGCTCATTAGCGTGTTTTCTTGTTTAAGTTTAACGATTTCTTTACGTTTTTCGGCCACTTCATTGTTAGCTTCACTTAGGCGAGAGTTGGCCTGATCAAGCTGTTTTGCGTAGGCGTCCGCACTCTTTTGACCTGATCCGCCCTTCTTGTTAGATGATTCCAGCTGGCTGGTGACGAATTTAAGCTTTTGCTCGGTCTTTTTAAGCTCGATAGAAAGAAGCTTATACTTATCCTCTGAGGTCTTTCTATCGCTCTGTAGGATGGCAATCTGGGCCTCTCGTTCGGCAAGCTCGGACTTCATTGCTGAGTTTGAACCTGCGGTCGAGATTTCTTCTTTGAGTTTGCGATTAGCTTCGCGCTCTTCCTGGAAGCGAGCTTCCATCTCCAGCTTATCTTGTTTGAAGCGTTCGATTACCGATTGGGCCATCTGCATGTTTGCACGCAAGCTCTCAATCTCTCTTTCGTGTTTTTCTGTCGTTTCGCTTTCACGATTTTCAATATTTTCATTGATGATATTGACCTTTTTATTGGCCAGCTCAAGTCTGCCCTTCAAACTCTTATTTTCCGCTTGCAGGATCAGAAGCTTTTCTTCATTGGCAAATTCACGGCTGCGGGCAAATTCCGACTTGATCTCTTCAATGCGGTCTTCAAGAGCGGTGATCTTTATGTCTTTAGCGCGAAGATTGATTTCTGCATCGTTTTTATATTTTTCAATAATCTTATCTTTTGCCTTGGCCACTTCAACAGCTTTACCAAGCGCTGATTTTAATTTTCCAAGTTCAGGGTTCTCCTGAAGAGGTGCTGCCAGGTTGCCTTCGATTCCCTGGAGGGTCTTCTCATTCTGGAAGCGGATGATTTCATTTTTCATCTGCTCGATAACTTTTTTCATTCTGACAATTTGAGATTCTAGCTTTTCTCTTACTTCATCAGGTGTCTGATTCCCTAAGATTTTCAGAGCAAAAGCTTCTTCCAGCTTCTGGTTTTTCACCAGTTCAGAAGAAACAGCTTCTTCCACAATACCACTCACAACAGTCTTAACATCCTGTTCTTTGGCATCAAGTTCTTTAGCGACAACACGGATAATATCTTCCTGAATGACATGGCGGCCTTCAGAGTTGATACGGGTAACTTCATCCTGGATCTTTTCATTAATTTGAGAGCGCTTAACTTCCCATTTCTCGTTGTTGGCGACAGCGACATCTTTTCCAGACACTCTAATCGCTTCATTATCAGAAGTATCAACCCAACCTTTTACACGCTCGCTGCCTTCCTTCTCATTTCCTTGACCGTGTACCATCAGGATTTCTTCAATATCACTTAGAGATTTTTCTGCAAGGATTCTCTGGATTTCCTGAACCTGAGGATCGAGTTTAGAGTTGGCAATCTTTTGAACGTAATCTGTAATTCCGCCAAAGAGCTGGTCATCTTTGATCAAGCGGAAAATAAAATTTTTAATTTCATCATCAACTTCTTTGACTGCTTCTTGTTTCGGATAAAGTGTTAAGTAGTATTCAATGTCAATGAGCTCAAGCCTTTCAAGTGGCTTTGGGTGTTCCTCATTGTTGCGGTAGTTTTTAATAAAAATAGCACACTTTCTGGCGAGGGCGAGCTTCTTCGACTGCTCATTTGCACCTTTGGGTGCTTCGTAACGAACTGGTTCCTGAGGTACAAGCCCTGGATGAAGTTCTGCCGGTGACTCTGTCACTTCAGAGCTAGTAGCTTTTTTGGCCACTTCCGTAAAGAAGTATGACTTCATTCCTTTAAAGCTCTTGTCTTTAAACATCAGCATTGAAAGTGTGAGCTTCTTTTTCTTATCAAAATAAGTCACGTCGAAATAGTTTGCATCTTTAGTGAGAAGATCCAACACCTCTTTAAACTCACTCTTGCCACCAAAGAACTCCACTTCCATTGAAATCTGAACAGTGAAGGCTTCTCCGTTATGAGAGTAAGAGAGATCAATTGGCATTCTCTCCTGGCTTGCTTCAACTTTTTTGAAAGCAAACTTAAGCGCCGTGTGCATGTAATCGCGAAGAGCATTGATATCAAATTTTGCTTTATAAGCTTCAACCACGATTGAGTCCACAAAGTATCCCACGTTGAGATACTCATGAATCTTTACCGAGTAAATGTTCTTTAAATCTTTTGAGTAGCGGTCAACCAAATCGAAGTCGACAGCTTCAGTGAAATAAGACGTCAGAAGTTTTTTACCGGCCTCTGTCGCAAACAATCCTTCACTGATGTAACTTCTCACATGAGTCAAAAATTTTGCATCCAGGTCGGCCTTCGTCTGCAGTCGTGGAAGATGAGTCACTTCCGGGCAAGCGTTATTGATAGCAAAAAGATAATTGTGACCTTCAGTGTATTTTTGCTCTAACTCTACTCCCATCTCTAAAAAGAAATGCGCTACCTTAGAGCTCATAAGCTCCGGTGTCACTAAGATCTTCATTTTAGAGTTTTGACTCAAATTCTTATTCCTCTTAAGCGGCTACATCTGCCGTTCTTTCTTTTTTCATTAGCACCCGTTTTAAAAGCCTCTGGGTCTTGCCTTCGCATTTAAAATCGCCGCAATCAATTGCCTGAAGCACATTCTTATCAAGGCACTTTTTAAAGCCGTAAGAACTGTTTAAGGCCACCATTACAATTTCCAGGTCACTCATTTCGCGAGAGTTGATATTGCGAATTCCTGACCCGTCATATTTTTCAAATAGAACGCTCTTATTTAACATTTCATCTGTGGCGATTTCTCTGACCACTTTAAAATCTTCCGGAAGAAAACTTTCCTGGAATGATAAGTAGTCTAGTTTCTCTTTTAAGCTCATAACGTTTACGCTTTCCCCTAAATGCATCAAACTCTCCAGCGTTGAAGAGAATAGCCTAGAGAGGAAATCAGACTCGTAATAACCAAGAAGAAAAGCGCAGAAAGCATAAGAGCTTGCCACACTCAGGTGTCTTTTAAAGAGTTCGCTGTCTCTTTCCATGAAGGCCATCCCTTCTTCATTTGAAAATTTAGAGAAGAACTTCCACGCCAGCATATTAAGTTCAAACTGCTCTTTTTCTTTTTCAATAAATTCTACTCTTAAAAGCTCAATTAATTGCTCACGCCACTTGATCTTGTCTCTCATTAAAACTTCAGAAGAGTATTTTTCGTAGACGGCTTCAAATTCATGACGAATATGTGGATCAATTAAATTTTCAATTGTAAGCGTTTGCTCAGCGGCTTCGAGTTTTTTAATTAACTCGAAATTGATGACGTCACC
>CAXHHE010000065.1:0-12091 GCA_964016365.1 uncultured Bacteriovorax sp.
GAAAAAGATAGAGACTCTATTGCAGGTTCTCCAGAAAATTAACTCCATCCAATGGATGTCCATTAAAGAGGATTTCCCCTTCGAGTTTACCGCTGCTGTATTCAGGAATAATCCCTTTTAGGATTTTAAGTAAAGTCGACTTCCCGCCGCCAGAAGGTCCAATGATGGCGACGGTGTCATTTCGTTCAAAAATAAGAGTCGAATCTAAAAATATTTTTTTAGTTTTTAAACGGCCGGCAAAAGTATAAGTAAATGGTGATAGCTTATACATCTTGATCTTTGGCAATCAGGAACTGATCCAATATTCCAAGTCTCACTAATCTTTTCCCTAATAAATGACTTAAAAGGCCTGCAAAAAAAAGCGACGAAATAATATACGTCGATAACTGAAGCAGATTAAATCCGGCGCTCAACGATTTGTAATCGTAGTAGAAATAATCAAGCGTGTAGCTGAAAAAAGCGGACACTCCGGCGGCCAGCATAAGAACAAACAGGTTCCATCTTTTGTACGAGAACGCCAAGAACACAACCTCAGCACCAAGTCCTTGCACAAGACCCCATACGACAGACATTAGCCCCCAATGAGTAAGTAAACTCTCAATAAAAGCGGCCATGAGTGAAGCAATTAAAGCGACTCCTGGTTTTCTCACAATGTGAGGAATTAAAACCGAAGCAAGAATCCAAAAACCTGCGACAAGGTAACTCAGCCCTGCCACTTTTAAAAAAGGCTTGGCCAGATCATAAACAAAAGTCCAACCCCAGAATGCGACACCCAACGCCACAGCGAGCACTAATGTGAGGACGATTTCAAAGATTGTCAGGGATTTTAGTTTTTCAAGAGGACGCGCGAGTGTATTCATGATTCTCCTTTCCTACGCAGGCATTATCCTGGTCAGGTGCGAGGGTATTTCTCAGGCAGACAATGGTCCACCACCCCTAGGTTTCTAATAGGCCCAGTTTAGCTTTTCTTCCCTTATTGCGCAATGAAAAACCATGCTATTTTCTTTGCATATAGAGTATTAAGGCGTACCCTACTTCGGTCGTAAATATTCCATTTAACAAGAGGATTGACCGTGAGTAATCAACGAAATGATCGCACTGAAAGAAACGATGCGGACGAAAAAAAACAACAGGCCCTAGACTATCATGCCGACGGGCGCCCCGGAAAAATCGAGGTTATCTCGACTAAGCCGACTCTCACTTCACTGGACTTAACTAAAGCTTACTCTCCTGGAGTTGCTTGGCCATGTCTGGAAATCGCCAAAGACCCTGAGCTTGCTTACAAGTACACTGCCAAAGGAAACCTGGTTGCTGTAATCTCTAACGGTACTGCCGTTTTAGGTTTAGGTAACATCGGTGCCGTTGCTGGTAAACCTGTAATGGAAGGTAAAGGTCTACTCTTCAAACGTTTTGCTGACATCGATGTATTCGATATCGAAGTTAACGAAAACACTGTTGAAGGAATGGTTAAAATTGTCTCAGCTCTTGAGCCGACTTTCGGAGGTGTGAACCTTGAAGACATCAAAGCTCCAGAGTGTTTTGAAATCGAGACACAGTTAATTGAAAAAATGCAAATCCCGGTTTTCCACGATGACCAGCACGGAACAGCGATTATCGCTTCGGCCGCGCTTTTAAATGCTATCGAGATCACTGGAAGAGATATCAAGAAAACAAAAGTTGCTGTTTCAGGAGCCGGAGCTGCTGCGATTTCTTGTGCAAAATTATTCTTTGAATTAGGTCTTCCAAGAGAAAACCTGATCATGTGCGATTCTAACGGAGCGATCTACAAAGGCCGTAAAGAAGGAATGAACAAATACAAAGATGAGTTTGCTGTTGAAACAAAAGCAAGAACTCTAGGCGACGCGATGGTGGGAGCTGACGTTTTCATCGGTTGTTCTGCCAGAGGACTAGTGACTCAGCAGATGGTTAAGGATATGGCACCAAACCCTATCATCTTTGCCATGGCCAACCCTGATCCTGAAATTTACCCTGCAGAAGTTCACGCTGTACGCGATGACGCCATTATGGCAACTGGTCGCTCAGACTTCCCTAACCAGGTTAACAACGTTCTAGGATTCCCATTCATTTTCAGAGGGGCCCTGGATACGCGCTCGAAAAAAATTAACGTTGAGATGAAACTGGCGGCCGTTCACGCCCTGGCAAGTCTGGCAAAAGAAGAAGTTCCTGAAGAAGTAAAAATGGCCTACGGTGGAGAGGACTTTAAATTTGGTAAGAACTACCTGATCCCTAAGCCATTTGACCCACGCGTTTTAACTCGTGTCACTCCAGCGGTAGCAAAAGCTGCTATGGATTCAGGTGTAGCAAGATTTAACATCGACGATCTTCACGCTTACGCCCGCGCCCTTGAAGGACGCATGGGGAACTCTGCTCAGTTCATGAAATCTCTTCGCGACCGCCTGGCCACTTACGTGGCGAAGTCTGGCAAAAAAGTCAGAGTTGTTTTTGCTGAAGGAACAAACACACGTATCCTTCAAGCGGTTAAGCAACTGGTTGAAGAAGATAAAATCGAACCAATCCTTCTTGGACGCAAGAAAGCTATCCACAAAAAAATGGACATGCTTGGTCTTGAAAAATACAAGGACGATGTTCGTACGATCAATCCAAGAAAACATGAAGAGTTTGAAAACTACGTTCGTCTTTACTCAAAAGAAAGACAAAGAAGTGGTGTTTCGGTTTACCACGCAGAAGAGCTTATGAGCCACCAGAACTATTTCGGTTCGATGATGGTTAAACACGGCTTAGCTGACGCTGTTATCGCCGGCCCAACTCTAAACTACGCTGACTGCTTCCCGCCACTAATGCACGTTATTGGTACAAAAGAAAAAGCAAGCGCAGCTGGTATCTTCGTTATGAGCTTCAAGAACCGCGTTCTGTTCTTTGCAGACTGTGCTGTTCAAATTGAACCAAATGAAGAACAACTTTGTGAGATCGCAGCTGGTACAGCTGAACTTTTCAGAAAGCTTATGAAGCGCGAACCACGTATTGCCTTCTTGTCGTTCTCGAACTTCGGTTCAAACGATTCAGAAAGAGCAAAAGTTGTTAAGCGCGCTGTTCAGTTAACAAAAACCCGCTACCCGAACCTTCTGGTTGAAGGAGAAATGCAAGCGGACGTTGCAGTTAACAAGGGATTAATGGATAAATTGTTTAGCTTCTCTACTCTTGATGGGCCAAGCGACATCCTGATCTTCCCTGAACTAAACTCAGCGAACATCAGCTACAAGCTTCTTGCTCAACTTGGAAACGCAAACGCTATCGGGCCAATTCTTCTTCCGATGAATCAACCGGCGAACATCATTCCAAGAACAGCAACTGTAACTGAAATCGTCAATATGTGTGTTCTGTCAGCACTTCTGTCAGACAAAAAAATGAGCAACAGGGAGTAGGCGGAAAAAATACTCCAATGGAGTATTTTTACATCGTCTGAAAATAAAACGCGCGGAACTTCTTTTTTAAGAGTTCCGCCTACATGAAGGTTAATTTTATGACTAAAACTATTATCGCTACAGATTTAGCACCAGCAGCTGTTGGAACTTATTCGCAAGGCGTTGCTGTAAACGGAACTTATTACTTTTCAGGCCAAATCGGTATCGAACCGAAGTCTGGAGAGCTGGCAAATGGCTTTGATGCTCAACTAAATCAGATTATGAAGAACATCGATGGCCTTTTGACTTCACAAAATCTTAAAAGAGAAGATATCATTAAGACATCGATCTTTTTAACAGATCTAGGCAACTTTGCAGCTGTAAACGTTGCTTACACTGAATTTTTTAAGGCACCATACCCTGCAAGAAGTACTGTTGAAGTCTCTAAGCTTCCAAAGGGAGCTCTAGTAGAAATCGAAGTTATTGCAGCTAAGTAGCGCCACCAGTTATCGGACACTATGATTTTAAAAAGCAAATACGTATTTGAATCTAAGGGAACCAGGATGTATCGCCACTTCTTAAGTGTGGTGATCATTCTGGCCTCTCTATTTTTCTGTTACTCATTTGCTTGTGCCATTTTACTTCTGGATGCAAGAAACGAAGGGAAAAACTCTGTTTCAACTTTCGTCCAAAGTCCACCTGACCTGATTGTCGTCTTTACTGGCGGCCCAAAGAGAATTGAATTTGCCGTTAAAAAGGCGCAGGAATTCAAACAGCCAAACGTCTTTATCACTGGTGTTCATGAAAAGAACTCTGTTCGCACGATTATGAACCCGATTGACCCGGCAGAAACCACTGACCATATCGAGCTGGACTACACGGCAAGAAACACGGTGGAAAACGTCGTTTCAACGCTTAAGTACCTTCGTTCAAACCGCGGTCTCAACAAGATCCTGGTGATCTCAAGCGACTACCACATTATGAGGATTAAAATGATTTTTAATTCGCTGATGCTGGAAGATGAAAAGTTTGAGTTCTTCTTTACTCCAGTGCCTTCTGACTACCTGAGCTTTAAGAACATCAAAATCCTTTATACGGAAGTTTTCAAGCTTATTCGCACAAAGCTTTTTTTGATCTACTGGGATCAGAAATCACCAATTCAAAATTTCTATTAATCACTAAACGCGTGTTACGGAAATGACTTCTTCTAAAGACTCAATCGCACTGATTGTCTTTAAAAGCTCACTGTAATCCTTAACTTCAACTTCAAAGATAAAACTTCCCTTCCTATCAGGCATAGACTTGGCAAGGGCACTTCTAATGTTGATGCCGGCGTTGTTAATGGTTTTTGAAATCAGGGATAGAATCCCTGGCTTATCCTGAGTCATCACTCGCACGCTTACCGGGTGAGTGAAACTGAAACCTTTATTCCAAGAAACTCTGATCGTGCGGATAAGCGATTCTGCATCGACACGGTTACATTGGGCCGTGTGAACAGTAATCCCGCGTCCGCGAGTGATAAAGCCTACGATACTGTCACCCGGAATCGGGTTACAACAACGGGCCATACGCACCACTACGTCGCTCATTCCATCTACAATGATGGCATTGTCTGACAGAGACTTCTTGCGCACGTTTTTCGTCATCTTATCTGAGTAAGACTCGATTTCAGTGATCTTATCATCCAGCTCTTTGATCTCAGCTTTAGCGGCCGCCTCTTTTAGAGATGGAATGTGTTCGATAATACTTTTTGCTGTGTGCTTTCCAGAACCCACAAGAACGCAAAGTTCTTCTTCGTCGATAATGTGAAGCTCATCAAACATCTCTTTGAACTCGTTGTTCTTCTTAAGAGCTTTGATACTCGTTCCAAAAACCTTGAAAGCTTTCTCCAGGATTTCGCGTCCCAGTTCTCTGTTTTCGTCGCGCTCAACTTTAAGCAGCCATTGTTTGATTTTACTGCGGGCCTTAGAAGACTTCGCAATGTTAAGCCAATCTTTCGACGGTGTCTGAGTTTTACTTGTCAGGATCTCTACCGAGTCCCCTGATTTTAGAATGTGTCTAAGAGGAACGATCTTTCCGTTAACCTTAGCACCTACACAGTGGTGACCAACTTCAGTGTGAATCTCGTAAGCGAAATCCAGCGGAGTCGCTCCGTATTTTAATTCTCTTACGTCTCCGTTTGGAGTGAAGACGAATACACCATCAAGATCCAGGTCGTTTTTAATAACGTCCAGAAACTCTGCTTTATTGTCTGTGTTTTTGTTGTACTCAAGAAGTTCCTGAACCCAGTCGAGTTTCGGAGCTGTTTTACCAGCAAGACCTTCTTTGTATTTCCAGTGGGCCGCAACCCCTGCTTCTGCAACTTCGTCCATCTCGCTTGTTCTGATCTGGATTTCAATACGCTCAGCTTTGGGCCCCATAATCGTTGTATGGAGTGACTGGTAGTTGTTAACTTTAGGAATCGCGATGTAATCCTTAAAGCGCCCTGGGATTGGCGTATAAGACGAGTGGATAATCCCCAGGGCCTTATAACATTCAGTGATGTTCGAAACGATGATTCTGAAGGCCAGTAAATCCTGAACCTGCTCAAAATCAACTCCTCTTGAAGTCATCTTTTTATAGATTGAATAGAAATGCTTTGGACGTCCCTTTACTTCAGCGTGAAGTGAGTACTCCAGAAGTTTTTCTTTGATGTTTGAAATAACATCTCTGATATAAGCGTCGCGCTCCGATTTTTTCATCGAAACTTTTTCAGCTAAACGGTAATAGATTTCCGGTTTAAGGAAACGAAGGCACAAGTCTTCCAGGTCCGACTTAACCGAGTTAATCCCCAGACGGCTTGCCAGAGGAACGTAGATATCGAGAGTCTCTTGAGCGATCTTTTTTTGTTTCTCATCAGAAACGTATTGAAGCGTTCTCATGTTATGCATGCGATCGGCAAGCTTAACGATGATGACACGAAGGTCTTTGGCCATGGCCACGACCATCTTGCGGAAGTTTTCAATTTGCGATTCTTCTTTCGTTTTGAATTTGATCTTCCCGATTTTTGTCAAACCGACAACCAGGTCAGCAACTCCAGCTCCAAATTCTTTTTCAATTTCTTGTGGAGAGATATTGCAGTCTTCAACTACGTCGTGAAGGAATCCTGCCATAATCGTATCAAGGTCCATGTGAAGCTTGATCAGAGTGGCAGCAACGTTCATCGGGTGAATGATATAATCTTCACCAGAGCTTCTCTTTTGCCCAGAGTGCGCTTTTTCAGCAAATAGAAAGGCCTTTCTTAGTTTAACGAAGTCAGCGTCTGGATAGTACGCTTCCACTCTTCTAACTAAGTCGTCTACTGTGAGGTCTCTTTCGTGTGAAAAATCTAAACTCTGTTGCATTCTTTTTTAGCTCTATCCGTGCAGGATCTTCAAGGTGATTTCTTTTAGCCTTGCATAGGCGTTTTCGATATCGTCGTTTAAAATAAAAAAATCAAAATCGTCTTTTCTCAGAAGCTCTTTCTTGGCATTGGAAATGCGAAGATTGATGATCTGAGTGCTTTCTGTTCCACGGTGGCGCAACCTTTTTTCCAATTCCTCTACCGATGGTGGAGCGATGAAAATAACATTGGCGACATCTCCAAAGTGCAACTTCATTGAGTCCACACCTTGAACATCGAGATCAAACAGAACATGCTTTCCGCTACGGAGGCACTCTTCAACAAACGCTTTAGATGTTCCGTAAAAGTTGCCATGAACTTCGGCCCATTCTAAAAACTCATTGTTGTCTCTTTTAGCAATGAACTCTTCTCGTGAAATAAAAAAATAACTTAAGCCATGAATTTCACCCGGACGCATAGGTCTCGTTGTGTAAGAAACAGACTCGACGATAGACGGATGGTCCTGCTTTAATCTTTTGATCATTGTAGACTTCCCCGTACCAGACGGAGCGACAATGACGATTAATTTGCCAGTAAATTGGTTTTTATTCAATGTTCAACCCTTGCTCGCGCATTTTCTCTAGCTGCAGTTTCATTTGAACAACAGAATCTGAAATCTCTTTCATACTTGACTTTGACCCTATGGTATTGGTCTCGCGACCAAGCTCTTGCAGGATAAAATCAATCTGTCTTCCAACATCGTTACTTGATTTTAAAAGATTTTGAAATTTTTCCAAGTGGGAATGAATGCGGTTAATTTCCTCATGGATGTCGATCTTTTCTAAATAAAAGATCACTTCCTGAAGCAGTCTTCCCTGATCGACAGCGATCAGAGCTTTGTATTCATCAACACGCTTCTTTAACTTCTCTTCCACGTTAGTCTTGAAGTGTTCAGCGTTTTTCTCCACTGTCTTAAAATGTTCTTTGTAGTTATCCAAGTGTTTCTCTAGGACTTTAATCAACTTTTCACCTTCAGCTTCGCGAGACTTTTTAAGCTCCCCGATAGCACCTTTGAAAGATTTGAAAAGAAGTTCACTTAACTCTTCCTGGTTCGCATCGTCCTGATCGATCAAAAACTCTGAGCGAAGAAGATCTGTCATTGAAAGCGTAGGAGTCACCCCTTCAGCTTTTGTCAGCGCAGTCACCTTCTGGATAAATTGCGAAACTTTTTTTGTGTCTAAATCATCGAAGCGATTTTTATTTTCTGCGCGCTTGATATTTACATAAACATCAAAACTCCCACGCGAAAAAATATCAGTCATTTCTTTTTTTAGTTCTAGTTCGTGTGCATTAAGTGTTGAAGGCATTTTAAAACGAATGTCTTTAAAACGATTGTTCACACTTTTCATTTCAACTGAAACAATGAAATTTTCAGACTGAGTAGCGGCTTGACCGAAACCGGTCATAGATTGTGCTGTCATAGGATCCTCGGCATTGGGATTTTTAGATTGTGCCGAGGATATTACTTTTTGATTTAGAGATCAAGGGCCCAGCCTTGAACCTTTCCATTCTCAAAATACACTTGTCTGACGCTACCATCTTCAACAAAAGACCAGCGCTCATTTTGATTTTTCGGGTTGCCAGCAATCTCTACGCGGGCCGGTTTACCCCACACATCAATAACTTCGCTTTTCTCCATTCCTAAAAACAACTCACTACCGTGAATTGAGCGCCTCTGAACCATATTTCTACGTTGATCCAGGTCCTCTTTAAGGTCCATTTGTTTGGTTTGAATGTAAGAATTCCTCTCATACGGTGACAGACTCAGGTAGTAAAGCTTGTCAGAGTCCGTTTGTAGGAACTTTCTGTCTTGAGCATAACGTCCGGCCTCTTCCTCAGTCATGGAATCTTCCTTCTGAATCAGCTCCTCACGTAGCGATACACTTTCTTTGTTTAAGCGCCTCGATCTCTCACTTCCCGGCGTTCGGCTCATAATTTCTTCACGGCTTCTTCTCATTTCTCCCGTGTCTCCGCTAACTACTGGAAAGTCTTGTCCAGGACTTAGAAAGCCACCATCTTCTCTTTCCATTTCTGCAATGAAACTTCTATCCGGCAGCATCAAGGAGCAGCTTGAAGTGAGCGTTACAACTCCAACCAATAAAATTGCTTTCCTTGCCAATGTCTTCATGGGTCTTCTCCTGTCATTTTTTATCGAAGAGTTTCCTCTTCATGAGTCATTTATCGGGCAAAGCTCCTTTGAACCTTCGCTTGGAACCTCTTGTGGCCACGAGCAGGCAAAAGTTGCATTTCCTGACTCGCACAGTCGGACAAAAAACGGCCTCCTCAATTTCTATTGAAGGAATCCGATAAGACATTAAAGGAGTCCTAAACTTGAAGTTTTTAATTAAAATTGAAGAGGCCATTGATAACCTGATTATGACGTTCATCGAAAAGATGAAGGCGGCCACTCCACATTTTGTTTTTAAATCAATTGATTGGATTAAGCACTCTCCTCAACTGGTCAAAAAGAAGGCCGGTGTTTATGTTCCAAAAATCAGAATTTTCTTTTTAAAGGTTATTGGTTACAGCCAACATTACACAACGATTGTTAAAGGCCATATTGTTGGTGTTCAAATTTATCTGCGCTCTGATGAATTTAAACAAAGAAATAAAGTGGAAATGATTGTTTCTCCACTTAAAAAATTCAAAACTGACCCGGTTAAGGCCTTTAGTTTTGTGATTATCATGTCTATTTTTGCGGGCTCTGGTTATTTCATTTATAAGAACACTGAGAAAATTATCAGTGGAACAAAAGCTCTAAGAGCTCCTGCCTCAGCAGCGCTTGAAGACCCGATTTTAGAATTTAAAAAATTAAAATATCACGTCCTGGGTGATAAAGAGCTGGAACTCGACGTCATCATTACGGCCAAATCCATCGAAGACAAAAAAGACCTGGAGCATATTGAAAAAGAAATTGAAGAACATCTTCTAGGTATCTCAATCCATATCAATCAACTGCCTCCTTCTGATGAAGAAATCGCTGCCATTGAAAAAGAAATGATGGAAAAAATCGAAGGGTCTAAAATCAAGTCAGTTGAAATCAAACAAGTTCTTGGTGGAAGACCAAAGTATTTCATGCAGACTGAAAAACTGGCGACATTTAAAGACATCAATCTGCAGCTCTTCCTGGAAGACACCAGAAGAAATCGCCAGATCTGGGTGGACTTCACTGCTCTTTCAAGCAACCGCAACGTCACTCTTTTCTTAAAAGACCATGAAATTGAAATTCGTGATTATATCAATATGCATGTTGAACCAGTCATCCCTCAACTTCCCATTGAAGAAGAAGGACGCCAGATCATCAAAGACAAAATCAGAATTGAACTCAATGAGTACTTAAAGAACTCAGGAATCGAAGGGAAAATCCTGGAGATTTATGTGGACTATCTTATTGTCTCTTAACTCACTTTCTTTTTTGGCAATATAGGCCTTGAGCGTATTGTGACTCACCTCGAGTAGCTTTGCCGTGCGGGTAAGATTTTTATCAGAGCGCAGATAAGTCTCATAACAATATTTGATTTTCATCTGCTCCATCGGGATGATTTCTTGTTTGTGGCCCCTCTCACCTTCTTCAAACATTAGCTCTTTGTCACTTTCGTCAATTACCAATCTTTTGCCTTCCGAGAGAATTTTCTTCCTCATCAGATGAGAGTTGAGCTGCCTGATATTTCCTGGCCATGGGCAATTCATATAAAATTCAATCAACTCATCCGATAAAACCGCACAATGCTCTTTTTCGAACTGCTGACAAAGCTTCTTAATTCTCTCTTTTTCTTCCATTAATGAATTGAGGCGAAGAGAGCTTCCCGCTTTTAAGCGATAATAAAAATCTCTGCGCATTTTTCCTTCCACGACTCTTTTCTTTAAATCACTCCCCGATGCAAAAATCATTCTCACAGAAGCCGTTGTCGTGCTCTCTCCTCCTACCGGGCGAATTTCATAGTTATCTAAAAAAAGAAGGAGTTTTGTCTGGAGATCAAGAGATAAGGAATCGATTTCATCGAGAAACAACGTTCCTTTATGGGCCTCGAGAATCGCTCCTCTTTTGGCATTTAAGGCCCCGGTGAAAGCGCCTTTAACATGCCCAAAAAGTTCTGATTCAATCAGACCTTGAGAAAAGGCAGACAAATTTAAATGAACAAAACGCCCGCTTCTTCCACTGGCCTCGTGAATCTTCCTGGCCAGTGTCGTTTTCCCCGTTCCTGTTTCTCCCTCGATCAATACCGGAAGAGAGCTGCTCATCACCGTCATTGGAAGTGGATTTTCGTCTGCGACCAGGCTTTCTGGTCTTAAGAAATGCAATCGATTAAACCCCAAGTCAATCACATCTCCACGCTCTAAAAAAGCTTCGTAGGAATAACTCCCATTAAGTTTAAAAGGAGTTTCACCAAGACTGCGAAAGAGATAACGTGAATGTTGGTTGTGCATTTTAGTTTTTGCGGAAGCGACAAGAATCATTTCAAATCCACCACTCGCCCCTCCAAAAACCGGGAGTTTTATTTCTGATTTGATAAAATCAAAATTGAAGTGGTTATCAAAGAAAAAGCGATAGCTGGTGCGATTGAGTTTGAGTGTCCTTTTTTTCTCCTGAAAAGCATCGAGTAAAAAAGCATCCCCTTCTCTTGCACCATTAGGAATGACCGATGGATAAAGTGTGCGAGTTGCACGCAGTTCTGTAGGCATTTGTCTCATAGCTTCCATAAATCCCCCTCGAAAAAAGCTTTTTCTCGCCTGCTTTACAACTGTTATGCCAGCTCAAGAACCGTGTACACACATGATTTTTAGTGTTATACTCCCTCAATATTTAAACTTAGGTACAGTTATGAGTTACACAATCAGACAACAAAGCGCACAGTTCAAAATGGGAATTTCAGACATTGCTCAATTCGAGGATTGGCTAGCAGACCACAAGGATATTATTGGCGTAAGTTTCGTTGGCCGCTCAAACGTTGGTAAGTCGAGCATGATCAATGCTCTTTTTGGTTCAAAAACAGCGCGCGTTTCTAAAACTCCAGGACGCACACGCGAGATCAACATTTTTGAATTTGAATTAAATCTCAATGGAAAAAAATCAGACCTTCCTCCTTTTTACCTGATCGACCTTCCAGGTTACGGTTTTGCGGAAGTTTCAAAAGAAATGTCGAAAAACTGGAACGAGTTAATGGGAGCTTTTTTTGCTGAAGCTTCTGAATCAATGCTGCTATTAAACCTGCAAGATGCACGTCACCCTGATCAGGATGTAGACTGTCTCTTATACACATCTGACGCTGCCGACGAAGGCTTCTGT
>CAXHHE010000066.1:0-12070 GCA_964016365.1 uncultured Bacteriovorax sp.
AGATAACTGAGCGTCTCGTGGGCTCGGAGATGTGTATAAGAGACAGCGCCTATAGATCTCATTTTGGAGTTCTCTATATCTTTTAGTCTTCTTGAACTGAACAAGTGCATTTTTTAGCTTTTTAACTGTCTCATCTGAAGTCTTAAGACTAACCCCGATATAGAGCTCATGAGAAATGCTATCCACTCTTCCCATTTTCTCGACTTTATCAAAACTAAACCCCGCTCTTTTGATCCTTTCAAGAAAACTCATTTCGTCATAGGGCATAATCTCGATTCTTCCAGCAAAGAGTTTCCTAATACTAATTTCATCACTTGAAACGAGTTCAAGATTTTTACCAGACACAAAACCAAGTTTTATTAACTCGATAGATTTAATGTCATCAATAGTTCCGCCTGTATTATAACGCTTGGCCTCTTCAATAGTATTGGCCTTAATATCGTGGCGGTCGCGCAGCTTCCAGAAATAAACATTGTAAGGCACAATAGTTCCAACCCACTTAAAGAGTTTCTCTCTCTCTGCGGTTCTCGCCAGTGAATAAATTAAAACATTGGGTTCTTTCTGAGCAATTCGATAGGCCCTTGCCCAAGGGTATCCATAAAAACGGGCCTTGATACCTGCAATCTCCAAAACACCTTTGACAATCTCAGTAGATATCCCTCTGACTTCATCTCCATCAAGAATTTGATAAGGTGGAAATTCAGTTGTCACGACCTTCAATTCTTCTCCTTTACCTTCAGCTTGAACACCTAGAAAAAGAATCATGGCCAATATCAATGTTTTCATAACTCTAGCCTACCAATTCCACTAGAATTTACCAAGTAATAACTACAAGCTCCTTGCAAAGACCCAAGGAGTTGCTAAGCTACATAGATGAAACTTATGGCCACGTCTCTTTGTTTGTTTTTCTCTCTTTCCGCTTTCGCTTTGGAAGATTGGAAATCACAAATCATTGCCGATGCTAAAACTCTTTATACCGAAGAATCTCTCCGTGAATTTAATAAACCCATCGAATTTATCACTCAAGAAGATATCTCTGCCGCGGCCAGCGCCCGTCATGACTTTGATAAACTCTCCGTTATTATTAATACCGGACTTTTAAATAGTACTCGTCTTACACCGGACTCTTTTCGCATGATCATTTGCCACGAACTAGGCCACCTGTTTGGAGGCGCTCCAAGAAAGAATGTTCCACCTGAATGGGACGGACCTGTTGGATCAGATGGAATGAGTTTAATGAGCAGTGAGGGCCAGGCCGATTATTACGCAAGCTCTGCTTGTTTTAAAAGAATGCTCACGCTAGAGAAACAATCTCCAAGAATTGACCTTAAACGTGTTGGCCCTGTTTTAAAAAATAAATGTCAGGCTATTGCCAAGAAAAATGGAAAAGACTTAGAGGCCTGCTTAAGAAGCGCTCTGGGAGGCCTCGACTTTTTAAACTTAGTGCGCGACTTTCCTATCTCATGTGAGCATGAAGATAAAAACATCGCTCCTCAACTCATCCGCGACTCTTACCCAGAGAGACAATGCCGATTAGACACAATAATTAACGGAACTCTTTGCTCGGAAGTTCTCCCTCTATCACTTCATCCTTTTGACGATTCAAAAAATACCTGTGTTTCTTCCTATGCTTTAAGACCTAAGTGTTGGTTTCCTTAATTTCTTAAAAATCGCCTCATCGCATTGTAGATTTCTTCCCTCTTGAGAAATGCCCAGTCTGCATTAAGATTTTCTCTTATGCGAAATTCATACAAAACCCTGGCATTCTCTTGTCTTCTCATCCTCTGCGCTTCTTGTTTAAAGCAGACGGAGTCCATTACTCCTATTGCAAAGGTGCAAACACTGGCAGAGTTACAAAGAGAGGCCATGATGATGACTGCTCTGACAGCGGGGAATTCTGAACTCTCAGAAAATGCCAAATCGACATTAGAGCAAACTAAAGACGCCCCTGATTTATTTTACCTCAACATAAAATACAACATCAAAGACATGGATGTTTATGAAACGGCTGACATCCCCAATAGCTTTGAACAATTGAGTAATGCTTTTTTAAAAACGATGGTGAAACTCTTCTTGCGCATTAAAGGTCCACAACGTGTAGAAATCGATCCCATTGAATTAGATCTTCCAGATTTAAACCTGGATTTTGATGTCGTCAAAAGCATTAAGATCAAACGCGTTTACTTTCAATACAATAAAGAATTTGATCAGTCTGTAAATAACAAGGCGAGCTTTGCTTTTGTTAGCGGTCTTGATTTAAGTCGGGTTGGCAGGAATAAATCACTACTTCTCAACTATAAAAAGGTCAACAACCGCTGCAACTATAAATGTATCGATTTCACCATTGCCGATGGCAATGTTTTTGATCTTATAAAAAACAACTCTCAATCTATTATCTTAAAGCCTGCTCTTACTATTGGCTCTCTCCCTAAAATCACTGAACTTCGTATTGATGGACAGATTGATCTACAAATTGGCTTAAAACTTCCTTTCTAAAATTTAAAAAGCCCTCGCATAAGCGAGGGCCTTTTACCTGAAAGCTTAAACTGCTTCTGGGTATGGATAGTAATCATCATTGTTGCACTGATCCCATCCTCCGCCTTGGTATGAGCGAGAATCCCACTCATTGTCACGGCAGTGCGGACGCTCAGGTCTGTCGTTATCATCATTGTCATGCCCTTTTGTTGCACAACAAATTAAGATAATCACACCCAGGATAAGAACCAATTTGATTCCCATTCTGCTTCCTGACCAGCTTGCTCCTTGTGAGTAACCCCCACTCAGTTTTTCCAAAGCAAAGTTTCTTGCTTCATCAGTCGACATTGACTCATCATTGATTGTTTTAGCAATCTCTCTTACGTCATTTTGTAGTTGTTTATCCTTGATTTTTGCCAAGGTAAACTCGACTAATTCCTTATTGGTTAAGCCTTGAGTTTGAAGAGATTGAATCTCTTTTTCAAATCCATCAACAGTTGTTTTAAAGAACTGCTGATCTTTTTGATCCCACTCAACGTTTAACGAATAATTCATTTCATCGAACGTTCTTTCTAAAGCTTTGGCCATAGCAGAAGTCTCTTGCACCGGTGCCATTGCGAAAGCATGTGTAAAACTCGTAAGCAGTAACAGGGCAGTAAATTTCTTAAACATAATTCCTCCAAAGAATTTTTATTTACGTGAGAAAAAACTAATATTAATTTCTAGAGGCCGCAAGTTTTTATAACTAAATTTATTTTTAGTTTTTAAACATAAGTCGCTGATTACTTAATTTATTTTCTAAAAGGAGGTGCTATGAAGGAACGCTTATTATTTTTGTTTTTCTTAATTTTCTCTCTTACAACAAGTGTTAAGGCCGAAGTATGGCAGGCCAACCAAGTCTGGAACGAATATTGGGAGAATGAATATCAAAAATGGGTGAATAAAAATCTCACCACACAAATTTTTAAAGATGGAAAAACTATTCTAACAGGTCTTCCTACTGACTGCGCTGATGCTCTATATGCTATTCGCATTCTTTTTTCTTATGAGCACTCTCTTCCTTTTGTCATTAATGCTCCGGAAGTGCTTTCTTCACAAATGAAGACATTCGGCAATGACACTTCAATGTTTGACTCTATTAGTGATGAGAAAAAGCGCGTGCGCGCTTTTATCAATTACATCGGTGACGAAGTCGGTGCCTACAATCTGCAAAAGGATACTTTCCCGGTTAAGATCAAAGAAATCAATTCCGGCATTATCTACATTGTTGAATGGCAACTCTTGGGCATGGGAAAATACAATCAACACTCTTATATCATCAAAGGGTTTGATCCTGACCATGAACTCATCTACTACTATTCGGATGCCCCAAGAAAAGTCAGAACACTTGAAGTAAATGTGAAGTACCCTCGTTTTGAGTTTGGTTATGCTCCTTATGGATACAGAAGATGGAAGTGGCCTTCCCATCTCTTGATTCCAGAAAACCAAATTCCCTCTGAAGCAGGCTACAGTCGTGAGCAATACGAACTGGTTGCCCGAGTAGGTAAGAAGCAGATACTAAAAGAAATCAGAGATATTCTTAGAAATTAGATTTCCCTATCATTGGGCACCCCAACCTTGATGGAGCCTTAAGGTTCTGTATTTATTATAGCTGGGGTGTCCGATTATTTAGTTTTGCGATAAATAGTGTTTATGAAAACAAAACTCATTATCGCAACACTATGTTCGTCACTCATGTTTAATCTCGTCGCAAGCGAGATAACTCCTCTCCTATCGAGTGACTCCCCTTACAGGAATTTAAGAGAAGGAAATTCCCATCTCATCACTTCACATAAAGAAGATTATGTTGTGAGAATGTATAAAGACACTCCTGCGATAGAGTCATTGCGAAAGATCATCAATGATAAAACAATCAATCGCTGTGCAACTAAAGTTGTAAGCGCTATTCAAAAAGAGCTTTCACTTTCATCTGAGGATGAGACAGAGTTGGCCATTTTAGGGTTGCGTTTAGATGATTCAATTGATGACATTACCGCCGGTATTTTAATCAAAGCGGCCGATTCTCATTTTCTTTCCCACCCTATCGCTAAAAACGACCTGACCTCTGAAGAAGAAACGAAGGCCTTGGACATTTACAAAACTAAAATTGCCGATTTTCAGAATAAGACTCTTTGTAGTGAAGACACGTATAGAGCACTGATTGGAAAGCTTAATGAAGGATCTTATAAATTCATTAAGAACCTAAAGCACTTAAATAAGCTTGCGCTTGATAAAAAGATTATCAATGAAAGTGACTTCAAAATACTTGAGCGCATGAGGGCCAAAAAAGTTCACGAGTGGCCCCTTACTCTATCGAGTTATAGAAGTGCACTGGACACAGTTGCGAAGAACTTTCCAACGAGAAAAAAAGAATCAGCTAAACTGGTGACAGATGCTGGCCGCTTTAAAAATAAAACGTCATTAAGACAGGGTCTTTACGAGAAGTTCAACGCTACTCAAATTATTCTTCTGGCCAATGTTGTAAAGTCTCTTAAGAAAAGACTGGAAGCTAAAGATGTCACGATTCACATTAATTACGTGGATCAGGAATCTGAGATCATTAGCCTTTCTCCGATGGAGAAGTTTAGATTCATTCTTAAGCTTTTGAGAAAAGAGCTCGCCTTGATCAACAACAGTACGATGATCAATGGAAGACAGGCAACCTTCTTGGATATTATCACTGCTGCTTACGAAGTCGGCTATATCAGTGCTGATGAGATCGACCAGTTTGCGGCCTTAGAAGAAATCTGGAACCCGAAAAAAACCACGAAGGAAAAAGTCATGGTTTGGGTCAAGCTTTTTGGTGGGGTGGCCTCAGTGCTTCTTCCTCCTCCATTCGGCTTTCTTTCAGTCATGGCGATTATGCTCATTGACCAACAGGTTTCAGAGGCACCAGTTAACCCGGATTCAGATTTTAACTTAATGTAGGACGACGATATGAAAACGCTTTTAACTTTTTTCCTTCTGGGTTTTACTCTTGAAGCTCAGGCTTCAGACATTATGAAGCGTGCAGTTGTCCGCGATGACAACTTCAATGCAGTCATTAATGATGTTAAACTAGATAACTTAACCAGCGATGATGCCTTTGAAGGAAAATACTTTAAGATCGTCAAAGGAAAGGACAACGAAGCTGTGCGCTTTGATGACACAGAAGATATGCAGTTAAGAGCTGCGACGACTTATTATCATTTAAATAAGGCACGCCAATACTTTGTCGATGTCGCAAAGTCGGATTATGTAAAAAATCTTCCGCAAATTATTGTAAGAGTTGAACTCATTAACGTCTTTAATGAGATCGGCCACTTCGCTAACGATAACTTAAATCCACAATTCAACAATGCCCTGACAGTCCCGGCCGGAAAAGGATATCCTCCAAAGAACATCCCACCCTGGAACATTGAAATCTGGTTTAGGCCATCAAAAGAAATCAATATAAAGGACTTTCAGGGAAGTGTTGACCGCCCAAGTGTAAAGGGAGCGATTGTCGACTTTAGAAATCAAACTCACATGACAAACTTCAGGCAGTTTATGACAGAGCTACTTTCTGGTGGAGCTATCTCTGATCCAAGCAGTGTGATGAGACTAGTGGGAAGCAGTCTTCTTATTGAAGCTATTTACCAGAGTTCAGACATTGCTTCTGAGTTTTTCTCGAGAAAAATCTATCGCCTCGATTCTGCCCTTGTTCCAGAAATCATTTACCATGAGTTCTCACACGTTGCTTTAAGTAATCACATGGAACTTTCACACTCGACTCCAGTCAATGAAGGGATGGCCGACTATTTCGCCGGAAAGATCGCCAACAGTAAGAAGCTGGCGCTTAAAATTAAAGAGTACAACCTTTTTAACGGTAAGAAGGTTCAAAGAAAGCAGCAGTACAACCTGGCCTTTGAGCGCGGTGAATACGCCAATGCCGACTTCGTCTTTGGTCTTCTATGGAATATTGGAGTGACAGTTGGTGAAGATGTAGAAATTCCTTTTATGAACAACCTGGCCGGAAAACTACACACTAATGCTAATATCCGCGAAGACTTAATTCAGGCATCTTTAGATGCTTGTAAAGAAAGCTGCAAGAGGCCTTCTACGGATCAGCTGAAGCTTTATACGTTTTATCACAAGAAGAACTTATAGCTTAGTGTAGTTTTCATCTCCTGTTGAAAATGAGAAGGTCAATGAGCCATCGTTGACCTTAAGACCCGCATTACTTTTTCCCTTCTGGCAGGCACTTCCCTTTTTCACAGAGATTGTATCGAAATCAATTCTCCCATCAACTGCCTTGTAAGTCCCGCTCGACTCACATTCATCACTCACAAAAGAACAATCTTTTTTAAACTCAATGTAAGTTCCATCGGACTTGGCCATCCATTTTCCAATCACTGGACTCTTCTCACAGGAAATCTGGGCAGTTGTTCTTTCAACGCTCGAGACCTCTTTTTTACTGCAAGCAACACTCAAAAGAATCAGGACAAAGATCTTTAAAGAAGTTTTCATAAGTACGCCCTCATTTAAATGATTAGTGGGTCATACTTAAAATTCGGAATCTTTATTTATTACTAAACAAAATATTTGTTCAAGAATAGATCTAGATCATTTTTTTAATTTCATCGTGGGCTTCAGATCAAAATAATAACATAGCGCAATCATCAACAAGAACAAAATGAAAGCAATCGCCGCGATCGCCAGCTCTTTCATCAGAATGAAGAGAATGATGAGCAACATGTAGGGAGTAAGAAAATTAATGATGAACGAACGGTAGTACGATCTCTTTACCGCTTTAATGGTGTCCACATCACTTTCGTCATCAAGCATGTTGTAACTTTTGAAAGCAAAAAAACCATGAACGATATTACCAATGATCAACAGTCCTATGACAATCGCAAACCATTTGTACTCCAGGATTTTTAAGTAGAGATCGTTTTGAAACATTTTATAGAACATGCACAGAGCCGCAATCGCACTACAGAGAGAAGCAAAGAGATATGACCTCTTCTCTCTTGCAACCAGCATTTGAGAACGTGTGTTGTTCATGGATAAAACTCGAAGTCACAATGGCACCATCAACTCAGTGTCTAAACACATTTACAAAAATCAGGTAACCGAGGCAAACGGTATTTAAATAATTACCCTATCGGATGCTTTTCTTAACTCCTTGAATTTAATTTTTCCGAATAATTCGCTCTTATGAAAATTGCCCCCATCAAGATTTTTTCCTGTTGTTCGATAACATTTTGAATACGGAAAAAATTTTTACCCAATGTTTTTAAGACCTGGATCTAAGCAATTTTTTATTTATTAACTTTTCAACAAGGACGAAGCATTTGAAGAAGAAATTATTGACGACACTGTGCTTGTTCTCTTCTGTCACGGCATTTGCCGCTGACAACCTCGTGACCAACCCTGGTTTCGAGTCAAGCCTTAACAACTGGACTAAGTCTGGATCATTTTCTGCAGTAAAGACCGCTCAAAGCGGACTTTATGCGGCCAGAGCAGGTACAGCTGTGGGGACTCTTACCCAAGATGTAATGAGTAAATTGACAATCGGCGGGCGCTACACTCTGAGCTTCTATGGAAAGCTGGACTCGATGGGAGTCTCTTCTATGGTCAGTATCAGATTTAAGAACTCGCGCGGGGGCATCCTACAAGAGAACAGAATGGTTATCGGTTCAACGGCGTGGAAACAATACTCTACGACCTTTACTGTACCGGCAAACTCAACTGTTGCAGAAATCTATGCGATTAAAGAGGCCGGAGCTTCATCGTACATGTATGTCGATGCATTCTCACTAATAAGCCTGGATACGGCCACAAGACCGGTTAATACGGCCCCTGCGGTTCTAAGCACGCAGTCTATCTCTACTAACGAAGACACTCCTGTCACTTTCAGCTTAAATGCTGGAACTGATGCTGAAGGAAATGCTCTGACTTATGTAAAAGTGTCAGACCCAACTAGCGGGTCATTATCTTGCGAAGGTGGAGCTTCTCGCGTTTGTACTTACACTCCAGCTGCAAACTTTAACGGTCAGGTAACTTTCACATATAAAGTAAATGACGGTGCTCTGGATTCAAACATCGCCACTGGAACAATTACTGTTAACCCGGTAAATGATCTTCCAGTTCTTCCAGCTGCCCAATCAGTTTCGACTGCTTCTAATACAGCTGTCTCTTTTAAACTTAACGACGCTGTTGATATCGACAGCACAAATATCACTTATAGTATCGTTTCAAAACCAGCGAGCGGAACTGTGACATGTGCAGGACAAAACTGTACTTACACTCCTGCTTCAGGTTTCAGTGGAACGACATCGTTCACTTATAAAGCAAACGATGGCGTTGGTGATTCAAATGTAGCGACTGTCACTGTAACTGTAACAGCTGCTGCTAACCGCGCTCCAGTCCTTCCTTCATCTCAAGCTGTTTCAACTGCATACAATACAGCAGTTAACTTTAGCCTGAACGCAGGGACAGATGATGATGGAAACGCGTTGACGTACTCAATCGTTTCTCAGCCAGCAAACGGAACTCTTTCATGTTCTGCCCTTTCATGCGCTTTTACTCCTGCTTCGGGATTTAGTGGAACGACATCATTTACCTATAAAGCAAATGATGGAAAAGCAGACTCAAACGTAGCGACAGTAACAATCACTGTTGCATCTGCTCCGGTTGTAGTGCCTGATCCAGATCCAGTACCTGCTCCATCAACAGGATACATTCCTCTTGGTGTTGGCGGCGGTGGAGCGATGAGTGGTGTTTCAATCAGCCCTTACTCTAATTTATGGTTCGTCGGAACAGACATGGGAACTCTATTTAAGTCGACTGACTTAGGTAAGAGCTGGAATGCAGTTAACCACTTCCAGGCCGTTTTTGATTCTGACTTAACAAAAGCTGTAAGCGTTGGTTTCTCAGCTGATGGTGTAACAGTTTTCCATGCTTCTGCAGGGATCAATCCTAAGAGAAGTACTGATGCCGGTGAAACATTCACGGCGATCAATATGGGACTAGCTTCAGGTGAAATCATTAAGTACTTCTACTCTGATAGCTCGAATGCCAACATCATGTATGCTGGTACGACAAAAGGTCTTTTAAGAACAACGAACAAAGGGACATCTTGGACGAGAGTAAACTCTGAAGAAGCTGTGGGAACATTTATTGACCACAATACTAACGGAAAAGTTTACCACGCAACTAAAACGAAAGTTCTTGTTTCTGGCGATGACGGTGTGACTTTCTCTACTTACTACACTCCGATAGCTGGTTCAGTAAGACTTTTTGCCGGTGGTTCTGATGCCAGCGGTGTAACTCTTGCGATGTCAGATAGTGACGGATCGAATGCTTGTTCATGGGCAGGTAAATACTTAAACGACTGGGGACAAACATCAATCGACCAAACATACGCAGCTTGTGGTTTCGTATGGGTTTCTAAAAATGGTGGAGCTTTCACTAAAAATGCTCAGCCTGTTGGTGACCATTTAAAGATGGCGGAAAACGACTCTGCAACAATCTATACGACTGGTGGTAGAGCATGGATTCGTCAGTACGGTACAAAAGTACACGTGTCTCGCGATAAAGGACAGACATGGGGTCTAAAGCTTAACCAGATCGACTACGATGTAGTTCCATATGCTCCATGGTCAAAAGATAAAATTGAATACTCTGCCGTGGCCCTTGATGTTGGGTGGTGGGACTCTGGATACGAAAGCTTTGCCATTAACCAAAGAAACTCTGCCGTGGTTGCTGGTTCTGGATACTTCTTCCTTCACTCTTCTCTGAACACTGGAGACAACTGGCTAGCTGCTTTCACGAAGTATGCTGACACAGGAACTCCAACAGCAGGTAAAAAATGGATCACAAGAGGTCTTGAAGTTATCTCTGTTTATAAAATGAAATTCCACCCGACAAACTCGAACCTTCTATACGGAGCTTCGGCAGATATTGGTGGTGTTGTGTCTGAAGATCATGGGGCAAGTTTCAGAATCCCATCTCACCAGTACAACAGCTTCTATGACTATGCTTTCGACCCTGCTGATGATCTAGTGGTTTACTCTGCTGCCGGATCTCTACACGATTTCCCGAACGAGTGGCATGCTAACGCAGTAACTGGTAACGGTGGTATCTATAAATCAGTTGATAGAGGTAGAAGCTGGAAGCGTTTAACTCCAGTGGACACTAACTACAACCGTCAGTTCCTGTCTGTTGGTTACGATGCGAAAAACGACGTTATCTACGGTGGTACTCATGAAACTGGTATCGCAGTGTCTTACAACGATGGAGCGAGCTGGGCCTACCTGAATACAGGTCTTCCTGCAGGTAACAAGATCATTCCTCAAATTGAAGTAGACCCGAACACTGGTAACGTCTACGCGCTATTAACTGGAGATGCCCCAACGTTCTCAAACCAACCATACACAGGTGTTTATTTCCTTGATGTGGCCAATGGTTCAAAAACGTGGAAACTTCTAAGAGGAACTGTTAACTATCCTAAAGACGCTGATGCTGGATACAAACTATGGTACTACCCTACAGCATTCGCAATCGATTTCAATAATCCAAGCACAATCTGGATGGTTGACTACGAGAACAAAGGAAACTGGTTAATGACTGGTGCTTGGAAAACAACTGATGGTGGTAACACTTGGAACAGAATGAAACAAGTCACTCACGCGACTGATATCAAGATTGATCCAAAGAACCCTAACCAAGTTCACGTTTCAGGTTACTACGACCTGACTGGTGGATGGGGTAACGGTGGTATGCTTTACACAAAAGATGGTGGTGCGACATGGTCTAAGAACTCTCTTCCTCCACTACAAAGAAACGCGAGAAGTGTGACTCTTGATCCAAAAGATTCAAGCAAGATCTACTACTCGTACTTTGGTGGCGGTATCCTATACGGTGCGAACCCAGCTAAGTAAGTCTAACAAATCTTTCGGGCCCACTTCGGTGGGCCTTTTTTTTGCCCCATTTGGGGAATTGTTGAACAAAACTCTCTCTAAAATCCTCATTTATTTTGGTCATTCTCTTGCAATACAGGAACGCAGTAAGTGTTCTTTAAAAAGGAGTTCATTATGACGAGTCACCATGGGGAAAGTGTTTCGCTTTGGTTTCAAAACGCTGCGATGCCTGAACGTATTGCGCTCAAAGAAGATTTTAAAACTGATGTCTGCATTATAGGTGGAGGAATTGCAGGACTCACAACTGCTTACCTCCTGCAAAAAGAAGGAAAGCGCGTATGTGTGTTGGAAGCTTCTGACTTAGCTAGTGGCCAGTCGGGAAAAACCACCGCCCACTTCACCCATGCGTTGGATGACCGCTTTTATCTCATTGAGAAATACCATGGCGAAGAAGGACTCAAGCTTGCTATTGAAAGTCATAGCGAGGCCATTCGCAAGGTTGAAGAGATTGTGCGAAACGAACATATCGAATGTGACTTAAAGCGTGTGAGTGGTTATCTCTTTGCAGAAGGAGACAAGCGCGTAGACATTCTGGAGCGCGAATTCGAAGCGGCCCATCGTGGAGGTCTCATTGATGTCACCATTTCTTCCACCTCTCCTTTTCCCAATAT
>CAXHHE010000067.1:0-11895 GCA_964016365.1 uncultured Bacteriovorax sp.
AAAATGCTCCAGTGGAGCATTTTTACTTTTTATGAAAATATAATGAGATTCATTTTGCTTTTAAGAGTTTTGTCGGCAATTAAAACTTGCAACTAAGGACAACTGGAAAGTGGTCAGATAAAACTTCTTGGATAAACCTAAAGTAATACGGATTCGTCAACTGTCTTAAAAACACTCTTCTCTTCATCCCTTCAAGTCTCTCATTGATCTGGAAATCATCTGCTACAATTTCGTCTTTCTTAACAGTTTCAAGACCTGTTAAGTACTTTCCAAACTGAGCAACAAACTTATCCATTTTACTTTGTCCTGCAGGTGTCAGCGGGTATTCAAGCTTGATTGTGGCAGGGTCATCCACTGGTGGGATATCGCCATCAAGGATCGGGTTTTCTTCTGTGTTAAGAACGTCGATTTGATCCAGCCCAAGATAAGCTTCAACAACTGGAGACTCAAAACTCTTGTTTGAAAGACCTACAACTTCTTTTCTAATCACATAACGAGACTCGATATCCTTGTAGATCTTCTCATTGTAGTAGTTGTAAACCTTTCCTTCATCACAGGCAGAGAAGGCTTTTTTATCTAAGATAAAATGGTCGTAGTCATTGGCCACACCATTAGTTTCTTCTTTTTTAGAATTGTAACGAGTTGGGGAAACGGTCGTTGCCTCACTGATCAGCAACTCTCCACCAGGGAAGGCCTTAAGTACTTCCGGCCAGAAAGCGTTGTTGGAAACAAGGTTCATATCGGCCATCAACATGATCTTTGTATCTTTATATTTTTTTCTATAACGATCCATAAACTCAAGCGTGTTTTTAACTTCAGCATAACGGGCGAAGTTTGCAGAGTTGATTCCTGTTCCAAGCTCTTTGTGGCTTTCGACTCCAAACGTTTTTTTCATCAGGTCTTTTTCAGCGTCCTCATCACCCGAATAAGTAAACACCATGTGTGAAGTGACTAATGTAAAAGCAGTGTTCCCCGCTTTGAAGCTCGCCATAAAAGGACGTCTTGCAAAGTGCTGAACCAGGTCTCTTCCCATGAAGTCTTCTGTTAAAGTAATGAAACAAGCAACTGGCGAACCAGCTCCTTCCTGAGCGTATTCCTGACAGTGAGGATTGATCACTGGAGTTGCCGAGTTTGCACGGTAATAAAACCCTACCAACTCCTCAACTGATCCAATCAGTGCCGAGTCTCCACGAGGAGAAAGAAGTAATGACCAGCTTGGGTCTAATTTTTTTAATTCTTGAAGAACTCTCAAATAACCTGGAGCTCTATAGAGATCGTAAGCTCTGTATGTATCACTTTTAAGTTTGGCGATTTTAGCGTCGAGCTCTTTAATCTTCGCCGCGTCTTTCAACTTACTTCTTTGGTCTTGGTACTTCTTTAAAATGTTTGGTGAATCTTGAAGAAAAGAAACGACAGCTTTGTTGCTTTGTTCATCGCGACCCACTGTCGCTAAAAGCTCTAGTCCTGAAACGATGTCATATTGATTCATGATTTTTGCCACTAGAGCATAATCTTTAAACAGGGCCTTTGATGTCCCTGGGTGAAGAAGATTGTAGTTGGCAATTTTTAGAGAGCCGGTCGCTCTTTGTGCTTTTGATGATGGTCCGTATTGATTGTAGTTGGTGTAACACCCAACTTTGTACTCTTCATTCACGATCAGCATCTTGATCGTTTCACAACGCTCTTGATACTCAGCGATTTTTTGGGCGTCGTCTTCTAGCGACTTGGAGACCTTAGGCACAGCATCTTGGGCCTTCAGTGTGAAAGCGAAAAGGACTAGTATAGAAAGTAGTAATTCCTTCAAACAGGACTCCAACTATAAAGATCAACTAATACTGGCCATTAGATTACCAACTTAATCAACTGATCTTCAACTTTTGCCGTGGGAAGATTTCTTCCTAAGTAGCTGATACCCTGTTCTTAACAGAAAAAAAATGAAGGTGTGTAAAGATGACACGGCTAAAGTTTTTGACTCATAATGCCGATAATTAGCTCAAGTTGCTAAGACTAAAGCGAGGAAATATCTATGTATAAGTATTTATTGATTTTGTGTTTAACAATTAACGTTTCATACGCCTCGGCGGTGAAGTTAGTTGATTACATGGTAAGTGGATCTGGAATTGCCGAAATCCTGGCAAAGCATGGAATTAAAGGAAACGATGCTAAGCAAGTACAAAGTTATGTCGCTTCATCGCTAGCAGCTCTAAGCTCGAAGGGGTCTACTCTTTCTAAGCAAGAACTTCTGGATGTTTTAAGCAAACTTCCAGTAACAGGACAAGACGCTAACGTAAGAAAGGGTCTACAAATGTTACTAGACACTCCTGCTGATAAAATTCAGAAGAAAGATGTCGTAAACGCAATTAACAACATCATCTACCTGGCTAACCGTCACGGTAAATCAGTCATCATTACATGTGCTGAGTGTGTGAACGAAAACCTTGCTCGCGATGGATTCAAGTTTACAGTTGAGGCCATTAAAAACGCTTCTGCTTCAAAACTTCTTAACGATGTTATTCCAAAAAACCCAGCTCAACTTAATACATTCATCTCTGGACGTATGAAGAGACTTGGAATGGGAGACTACTCTAAAGTCACTCCAGACCTGGTTGCACCAGAAGACGAAAAGTCTCTAGCACTATTTCTTGGTCTTGCTGAATCTGGATCTGCTGAGCAAAAAGCACTAATCTCTTCAATCAAAAAACTTTCTACAAAGAATGGTAAAACAAACATCATCGACCCAAAGAACCCACACAAGTTCTGGAAGGTTCTAGCTGATGATATGTCTGCTCAAGACATGGCCGGATGGACAAAAACTCTTGATGAAGTAGCTACACGTGCTCAAAAAGATAATATCTCTGCTGAAGAAGCTTTCTACCGTACACTAAAAGATAAAGCTTCTGGAAACGAGTACCTTACTAAGCAGTATGAGACTCTTAAAGCGAAGAGATGTTTCTTCAAATAGAATTAAAGACATTCTAAAAATAAAAAAGGCCCTCACAAGAGGGCCTTTTTGTTTTTACATATTATCAATCCAGGTCTTAACGGCATCCAGCTCCTCTTGAGTCAGCTGGGCAATTGGGTCCGGAGGCATGTTTCCACCGTTATTTTTTAAGATGGTCCACATTTCAGATCCATCAGAATTCCCTGCCACTACAAGTCCTGCGCTCACCCATGCTGCCGACGTTTTATAAGACGACCACTGGTGGCACTGAAAGCATTTCGTTTGCGCCACTCTGTAAGCGGCCAGAAGTCTTGCTCCATCAGCTGTTGATGAATCAATTCCTTCAATTGGTGAATACTGTCCACCATCTCCAGAATTGCTGTTGTAATCCTGGCCGCAGCCAGAAAGGACAAGCATCGTAAATGTAAGAGTCAGGATCTTTTTCATCATAATTAAACGTCGATAACCGCTACAACTTCCACTTCATCCGTTACACCAATGCCCATATACTCAGCTGGCTTTAGTTTCAGGTCTGAAGGTTTAACTTTAAAAGTTGCTTCAATCTTATTTGGGTTTACTTGTTTGTAAGTGAAATCTACTGGCTTCTTTACATCGTTAACTGTCAATGTACCAGTCCCCTTCCCATCAGCAGCACTCACTTGAGAGAAAGTGATCTTTGGTGCTTTTTCAAAGTTTAAATGCTTATGGAAGTGTTCATCGCGAAGAGCGATTCCTGTTTTTAGCTCTTCAACCTTTACCCAAAGGTTTTCCGCAGTGAACTTAGTTCCGTCTTTTTTTACATCACCTTTTACTTTCGCCGATTTCGCCTCGAAACTTCCAGCTGGAGAAAGAGCGACTTTAACTGTTACTTCGTGGGCCATGACTGAACCCATCATTAGAACACCTGAACAAAGAGCGATCATTTTTTTCATATAAAACTCCTAAAAATCGTAAACTGCGCCTATTGACCACAGACTTCCCGGATTAGGAAACACTTTTCCTAAACGAGTTCTGAGAGATACATTTTTAATTTTAATTTTTGACTGAAGAAAGTAACCGGCCTCAAGGGCCGTATCCCTTTCAAAGCGGTATGTAGTTTCATCAGGATTCGTCCAGTCCCCCGTGCGGTACTTCACTGGGATTTGAAATCCTAATAAAACGTTGTCGGAAATTGTTTTAAAGTACATTCCCGGTCCAACAAAAAGACCTTTTACTGAAACAGATGATTGTTGGTAATTAATCGTTCTGTTTTCAGCACTGATCGTAGCTGATGCTACGGCAAAACATCCTTCCAGGTCGAATTCGTATTTAACGTTTTCCCACTTCTTTCCTCCACCGATACATGAGCCGATAGCTGTACTTAGAAGATTATTTTTCACGTTAGTGCTTTTATTAACCAGGATCACTCTATCCTGCCAGCTTAAAATTTCCAGAGTCGCGTACCAGCCTGGTTTATATTCCAGGTTTTCATCGCGAGTGATTTTTTCCTGGAGAAGATCTTCAAGAAGTTTTAAATCGGATTCTTCAACTTTTACTTTACGGGCAAGACCGATAAAGCCTTCAGCATTCTTTTTATACTTACCACGCTCATTTTCCGGCGTGTAATCATTGGTGCTGCTAAAGAGTTGAGTGTTTAAGAAGGCCAGTTTGTAATAATAAAGCGGAAGCTTGGTTCTTTCATAATACGAGCTCTCCATCGCTGAAGGTGGAGTCGCCAGGATTTTTTCATGGGCCGTTTTATTAAAGTTGATGATGATCTTGCGGTAGACCTCAATTGCTTCTTTATACTTCTCTCTGCGCTCGAAACTAATGGCCAAGCGCTCAAGGGCCATCCAGCTTTTCACCAGGCTGTCTTCCTGGTCGTCATATAAGTCTTCAACTTTTTCCGGCTGATTTTTATCTAAGTAAAGCTGCATCAGTTTTACATTTTCAATTGTATTATCAGCTCCCATGGCAAGTGATGAGAGTCCGAAAGCTAAGAATGTTAGTTTTGTCATCTTCATCGTTATAACCACAAGTGAATCTGGGCCATTAAATCCCATCTATCTTTTGTACTGATCTGCTGATTAAAGTTTCTAGTGTTATATAGGTCAGCACGTAGTTCTACTTTAGACATCGGGAAGTATTGAATACTCGGCCCAAATCTTACGCGGTAACTTTTATCCGCATCGTTTTTGTAATACTCAACAGAGTTTAAAAGATAAACTCCACGAGTGGCCTTGATATGGTTTTGAAAGTTAGCGTAGTACTCAGTCTTATCACCACTTACTAGTTTTGGTTTCTTATCAACCTTACCGATTTCAAACATCAAACTGCTTCCATTGCCGATTCCTGAACGGATGTGAGCAGCAAAGGCCGTGAGGTCCATGTAATCGTTTCCTTCACTCATTGCTGAAAGACCAATGCGGTTTTTTTCCAGTAATGTGTACTCAAACGTTCCCGCAAATCCTTTCATGCGAAGATCGGCGTCTTGGGTGAGGTTTCCAACAAAGACGTTCACACCTGCTTCAAAGGCCGGATTGTTATAATGAAGAATCACACCATGAGACTGATCGTCCATCGTCACTTGTGGAGTCGTACGGGCATAAGAAGTGTGTTCAACAATTCTGATTCCGTAAGTTTTGTCCATTAATCCTGCATACACTCCCCAGCTCGGACTCGGGCGGTAACCCACATAGTGCTCGCGCGTGCGGTATTCTTTTACGCTGTCGGCGGCCTTGGTATTTTGCAGTGACCTTGGAATGGGAGCATAACCAAAGCTGAAACTTCCCATGTATTTGTCGTTTTCACCAAACTTAACCACCAAATTCAGATCTGCCTGCATATGGATGTATTCTGTTTTCTCGCTCTCTTCACCAAAGTTTCTCTTCAGTAAAAGACCGCGGTAACTGGCAAAAGGTCTAAAATGTTTGTTCTCAGGATGCTTAAAAAAGAAGCCTGATTCCTGACCAATTAAGTCTTCCGGCTTGCTATCATTATAAAAGCCTCTGCTCCCAATGGCCGTGGCCGAAACAGCTCGACCGTAATCATTGATGGGTCCGTTTCCAAAGGGGTTATAATGACAAGTGATGCATGAGTTGTATCCATGTCCGATAAAATTGGGATAAGCCTGTGCTTTTGAGATCATCAGAGCGCAAAGGCCAAAAAATAATGAAATTGTTTTCAGCATGATTTCTCTAAATAAAACTAAAAATATCACTTAATCCTAAACTAAAATTTCAACAATAACATTAACAATTTAACCCCTTTTTCAGAGAGAAACACTCGGTCATCGGAAGTATTTGCACGTCCACAGTAATTGACCATCCTTATGTTACGATAATTTGAGTGAATTTATTTATAAGGGGGAGTTCCATTAAACTACATCAATTTTTTAAAAAAGAATTCATCGTGATTTCTTTTGTCTCCCTGTCACTAAATTCAGCTTTCGGTGCAGCTAGAGACCAAGCGTATCGTTTACATAATCGTCTGGCGAGTGTCCCTCCCACGACAGAGGTGTTAAACCAAATGGAGACATACATTAAGAATGGCAATGCTAAAGATGCTGCTCTTAAAGCGATGGACGATCAAAACTTCTATAACATCACTTTAAAAAACTGGGTGAAGCGTTGGACGAACGTCGATAATTCTCCTCGCGTTCCTCTGAATGATTATGTCGCGACAGTCATCGGAATAGTTCGTGACAATATTCCTTTTGATCAGGTTCTTTACGGGGACCACCTTTATATCGCAGCACCGACCACTCCGGTAACGATTCCTGCTTACAACAAAAAAGACAACAACCAGTACATTGAACTGGAAAATAAATTCGTCTCATTAAAAGACAATTTAATGAGAGTGAATCAATCTGAAGTAACCGGCGTTAAAGACACTGCGGGAGTTCTTACAACCAGAGCTGCGGCCAGTGCCTTCTTCTCTGCTGGAACAAACAGAAGAATGACACGTTTTACTTTCATGAATTTCCTTTGCCGCGATTTCGAAGCGGTTCACGACATTAACATCACCGACTATCACGTGAGACGTGACGTTGAAAGAAACCCAGGTGGAGACAGCCGCACATACCGCAACCAATGTGTGGGATGTCATGCCGGACAAGATGGGCTAGGTGGAGCTTGGGCCTACTTTGATTTTGTCGACAATGAAATCAAATACACTCCGGGAACAGTTGTTACAAAAATCAATAAAAACGTTCTTTATAAAGACGGGTATGTCACAACTAATGATGAATGGGTCAACCTATGGGCAGATGGACAGAATGCCAGTTTAGGGTGGCCGGATAAAACATCAGGAAAAGGGGCCCGAGAATTAGGAATGATGATTTCAAGATCGCGCGCTTTTGCTGAGTGTATGTCTACGGGAGTGTTTGAACTTGTTTGCGTGAGAAAGCCTAAAATCGACAGTGAGAAAAAAGAAATCAAGCGTCTCGCTGATCTTTTCCAGGCAAACGACAACTTTAGTATGAAAAATCTTTTTGCAGAGACATCGATTCTTTGCATGGGCGAATAACAATGAATACAGAAAACAACGAAAAACAATCTACTCTACCTAACGGCGTTCGCATTGCCATCGCTATCGGAACTCTGGCCTCAGTGCTTATCGCCTTTAATCAGTGTACTTTCGAACCAATGAAAGCAAACAAGAGAAGCACTGCTTCGAAGTCGACTGCTCCTTCGACGGCAACAGGTGATGCGGGAGATATCGACAGCGATGCAGAACTTCCTGATGGACTGGTCATGCCGCCAATGAACAACCCGACGACAGAAACAGAACTCGATCAAATTGATGTTGGGGTTAAGAACTTTGAACAAGTTTTCCAATCAATGGTTGCAGTGACGGGTGTTCCCTCGACAAATACCAGCGTTCAAAACCTCTATAAAGAAATTGTTGTTCAGCTTCCGGCCGATAACAATGTTAAGAGCTTTCTTCCTGCTAATCAGGTAGCCATTACAAAACTTGCTGCTGAATTCTGTGAGCAGCTGGTAGAAAATGGAACACTAAGAGCGGTGATCTGGCCCACCATTAACTTTGGTCAAACCCCAACTCAGGTTTTTTCTGCGGCCAATAAGCAGCTAATCATCAACCAGGCCATCGATCGTTTTCTTCCACCGCTTGATACACAAACAAGGACATCGACGGTGAGCGAACTGACAAAACTTTTTGATGAGCTTTTGACAGGAGAAAACCTGTCTTCAAGTGTAACGACAAGAAAACTAGTTAAGGCGATGTGCATTTCCACTCTGGCAAGTGCGCACTCAACCCTACTTTAAGGAACGATAAGATGACGAACAAAAACAAAGATCAAAATCAAGACGCTCCTTTAAAACATGAAAACCATACTCTTCAAAGCAGAAGAGATTTCCTTTCACAAGGTTTTCTAACCGGGATGAGTTTCACCATGCTTCCGGGTCTTCTTCCTCTCTTGAAGATGAATTCGGCCCACGCTCTTGAGTGTGGCTTTGGAACTCAAGAGGCCATCACCCGCATCCCAGTTATGATCTTCGATCTTTCTGGTGGGGCGAACTTAGTGGGATCAAACGTTATGGTTGGTAAGGCCGGAGGTCAGATGGACTTCATTACTAACTATGAATCTCTGGGTCTTCCAACAGCGATGCACCCGAAAAATGCCGGGCAAACCAACAATGAACTAGGACTTGTTTTCCATAACGATTCAGCGATTCTTCGCGGGATCAGAAACACGACAGCTGTTACAACCAGAGCAAAAGTTGAAGGCGGAGTTTTCTGTGCAGCTTCTAACGACGACACTCAAAACAATCCACACAACCCGATGTACTGGCTGACAAAGGCCGGAGTTGTCGGAGAGCTTGCTCCGATTGCCGGGACAATTAACAGCGAATCGGGTGGGAACTCGATGGCGCCACAAAGTTCACTCATCCCTACTCTTAAACCAGTTACCTTAAACTCGCCACAAGATGCTCTGAGTTTAGTTAATATCGGCCGCCTGGGCTCACTTTATGGCACGGAGAAGGCGCAAAAAGTTTTAAAGACTATTGAAAACCTGAGTGCGCAGAAATTAAAACAATTCAATGCCAAGGCACTTCCTGATCAAATCAAAGACCTGGTGAATTGTGGATACATTCAATCTCAGGATTTATTAAACCGCTTCTCAGCGACTGCTGTTGATCCAACTCAGGATGCAATGGTAAGACAGGTCTTCCCTAATATCGCCAACAACAACGATCAAAGAAGAACAGCGACTATGGCAAAACTTATCCTCGATGGATATGTTGGAGTCGGAACAGTAGAAAAAGGTGGATACGACTACCACGATAACACTCGCTCAAGCGGTGAAACACGCGACTCTGAAATTGGTGAAATGATCGGCCGAGTGATGGAGCTTGCTTCATTAAAGCAAAAAGACATTCTTATCTACGTCTTTACTGACGGTGGCGTTTCTGCCAGTGGTGCGACAGACGACTCGACAGGTGGACGCGGAAAAATTCCTTGGACGGGAGACAGCTCTCAACGTTCATCGAGTTTTATGCTTCTCTACCGTCATGCTGGTAAGGCAACATTAAGAACAGCTAATAAGAGACAAATTGGAGCTTTTAAAGACAATGGTGCCGTTGATACTAATGCAACAATGGTAAGTAACAGCGTAACTAACCTTTCAAAAGCAGTCGTGGCCAACTATTTGTCACTTTCAGGGCAAGAGTCAAAACTTGCTGATGTTGTTGGGGACAATCCGTTTGGATCAAGCATGAACAGTTATTTATTTTTTAACCCGATTAAATAAGGACTAAACTTTGAAGAGATCAACCAAGTACAAACTGACATCTTTTTTATGCCTGGGTCTAGTCCTTATTGGATACAACCAGTGTATCAATCCGATGCAAGCGACAAATAAATCGGCAATGAAGTTCTCAGCTGATGGTAAAGGATCTGGGACAGGACAAGCGCCAAATAATTCAAATACGCTCTCATCTGCAGAAGTAAGAGCGATTTCAATTGAGGCCTTCAAGACGACAGTCTACCCTATCACCCGCGCTCGCTGTGTTTCTTGTCACGGGACAACTCAAACTCCACTGCATGCTTCTTCTAACTTAGAAACTGCACACAATGTTTTGGTTGATAACTTTAAAATTGATTTCAATAACATTCCTAGCTCACGCATGGTCTTAAAGCTTAAAAACGAACGCCACAACTGTTGGGGCGATTGTACGGCCAATGCTAATGAAATGCAGGAAGAGATCACTGAATGGAAACGCATTATTGATGAAAAAGCACCGGATGCCACGGATTCATCAAACGTTTCAACTCACACAACATCTGAAACAAAAACAATCGCAGAAATCCTAAGCCCGGAAAACCTGATTGATCAGGGAACAATCACCTTGATGGCCGAAAGTGGATCGCTGCGCACTCCAATGGTTAAAGCGACAGATAATGGCACAAGTTATATCTGGGCACCGGAAGGAACAGGGACAAAAAACCTGACAAGCGCTGATGCTGGTTTAGCCTATGTTAATTTCAAGCTGACAAATTCAGACTTCTACAAAGTGTATATGTTCGTTAATGCACCTGATGCCAACTCTGACTCTGTTTATGTAAAAGTGGCCGGTTCAGATACAAAAGAGTGGCACATCAGAACCCTGACAAAAGGTTTTGAATGGCGTGAAGTGACCAACACCACTTCATACCAGGATTCTCCTTTTTATATCGCCGGAGGATCTAACTTTGGAGTTGAACTTCGCCAGCGCGATGATGGGTTAAAAATCTCAAAGATCACGATCACGAATGACCCGATGTTTGATCCAAATGCAACAAAGGCCCTGAAGTCAACAATCAGCATGCCTATCTCTTCTCTTTCTGGCGTGAGTGGGTCAATGCTAGATATTGATATTGAAGAATACGACATGTACAGCTACAAGCTGACTAATCCAAGAATCAGGACGACACAGGATATTTACGTTAAATCGCTCAAGGTCCTGGTAAACGGCTCATACAATCCACAGCACGCGACTTACACAGTTGTGAATAAAAAAGTTTCAGCGGCGGATGGAGTCCTTTCAAATTACTCAATGATTCTTTTAAAAGATAAAGGATTAGACAGCGACAAACTTTCATTTGCTTTTGATCACATCGGGACATCAGAGGCGCCGACGACAACCACTCCGACAAATGGAACGGGAACAACTCCGACAACTCCAGTGACGAAGATTTCATCTGTCGATGGATTTAAGCAGACTCTCTGGCCGGTTCTTCGCGCTCGTTGTGTAAACTGCCATGGCGACAGTCAGCCTCCTCTACACTCTCACTCTAACGTAACGACAGCTCACACGAATGTGGTGGAAAGTGGACTGGTGAATTTTACCAATATTGGAAGCTCAAAAATCTCTACAAAACTTAAAACAAATAGACACAACTGCTGGAGCGATTGTAATTCCAACGCCGCAGAAATCGAAGGCCAGATTACAATTTGGAAAAATCTCTCAGGTAAATGATGTTTAAAAAAGGTATTCTGATTTCTCTTTGCTTATTCGCCCTTGTCCTCGTCATCGATTTTGTCTGGAAAGCTCAAATGATGACGGGGGAATCGGCCCATATCAACCGCGGATTTATTTTTGGCACTCTTCAAGACCTACCGGCCAGTTTGACATTAGTCACTCTCTGCTCGATGGGTGGCCTTTTAGTTTTCGTTTATGTCATGATGATCATTCTCCTTCCTGCAGAACTTCTGCTTTTAAAAGCAGGACTGGGACTTCTTTCCGGAGGAGTTTTAGGAAATGTGGTTGACCGTGCGATTCATGGTGGGACACTGGACTTCCTGCCAATGCAAATCCCGGGGCTCCCTCCTATCGTCTTTAACCCGGCGGATGTTTTCCAATGGATAGGCGCTGCCATTATTGTCATAAAACTTATCACTAAAGAAAAGATCATCTGGTATCCGGAGAATCAAAGAGGTTTTGGACTGGTCAATGCAAAAGAGCAAATGA
>CAXHHE010000068.1:0-11853 GCA_964016365.1 uncultured Bacteriovorax sp.
GATAACTGAGCGTCTCGTGGGCTCGGAGATGTGTATAAGAGACAGCCTTCACTGGGGTGCAGTTGAAAACTCATACCAGGACGGCGGAACAGTCATCCAGTCAGACAACAACTACAGAAAAGTAAGCCGTAAAGCTTTCCTTGCCGCTTCTTATGGTGGACGCTCACTTGGTTTCATCAACCAATTCACTCTTTGGGGTGACAGCACTGAGCTTTACTCAAACCAGGACAATAAACTTCAGTACGTTTCTTCAACTGCTTCAGGCGGAAAGAAAACGATCACTGGATACAGAACTGAAGAAGTCACTGCTTTCAACACAAGTAAGCAACTAGGCCTTGCTAATAAACTTGAACTTTTTGCAACTGACTCTCTTAAGCTAACGTTCGGCCAGTTCTACTACAAAAATAAATACCACAACAAAGCAAACTACGCGGTAGACGTTGGTGCAAACTACGAAAGCAGTGTTATGGAAATATGGGTTGACGCTCTTTATGGATTTTCTTCAAAACTTCCCTACGAAGCTTACTCAACAAAAGCTAAAAATGAATACTTCCTTCAAGTGGGAATGGAGTATTACTTAAACGAAAAATGGTCTCTAGTTGAAAACGTTGAAGGACTTTACGTAAAAGATCTTCAACACACGTACAAAGACTTCACTGAAGTTGATGGTACTTTCACTAACAACTACACTCCTACTACAGCTCAAAAAAATAAGAGTAACGTCACTAACAAGATCAAGACTTATAAGATTGAATCTGCCATCAAGTACAAGATCACAAAATCTGCTCAAATCACATTCGGTGGTTTATACGAGAAGAAAATTGTTGAAAGTAACGGTGTCAAAGGACTTAAGTTCGTTCAAGACGTAAGAAACGCTAACAGAGACGCTTACAAGCTAGCGACGAGTATTTCTTTCTGGTTCTAATAACTATCTAACTATCGAAATTACTTAATAAAAGGCCTGCCTCCGAGCAGGCCTTTTTTATAGGGAAACTTTTACAACCTCCATTGCCTCTCCATATCCCGGGACGTATCTATGTGCTGGGGACATTTTGCTACTAAGCCTTGGGGGGCCTTTATGGGGAGATCTTTTTTAAGATCGCTAGGGATAACATCTCTAGTACTGACAATTTCATCACCACTACTTGCTTTTGACGAAGCTTCACTTCCGGGAACAGATCTTATCTACGGCAACGACGACCGCGTAGAAATCGATCAGTACTCAGAGTCTTCATACATCGAAAAAGCTCAATCAATCGCTCTTCGCGTTCCAAAGAGAAGATTAACTGAAGACAGAAACAATCCACTAAGGATTCTCTTTCCAAATATTCCATTGAAAAGTTCTATGCCACAAATCTGTGGAGATGAGCGTTTCTCTGAGCAAGTTTCACTTGGAAACTGTTCGGGATTTTTAGTCGGTCCAAAAACACTAGTGACGGCCGGCCACTGCATGCTTAATGAAAAAGAATGTGCTGACAACAAGTGGGTCTTTGGATTTAAAGACAACACAACTGAATTAAAATCATCTCAAGTTTACTCTTGTAAAAAAATCAACACGCAAAGATACGTTTATAACGAAAAAGAAGTAAGCGACTACGCGGTGATTGAACTAGACCGCAACGTTGAAGGATACGTTCCTCTTAAGACGAGAAAATTCGGACGCGTTTTATTAAATACTCCACTTGTAGTGATCGGTCACCCTATGGGGCTTCCGATGAAAGCGACTGATGGTGCGGTGGTTAGCCGTATGAATGATATCGAAAGAGAAACAAAAATCAGGTCATTTTTCCTTCGTTCACATTACTTCACAGCGAACCTGGACTCATATGGTGGAAACTCAGGGTCTCCGGTTTTCAATAAGAGAAATGGAAAAGTTGAAGGGATCTTAATCCAAGGGGCGGAAGACTTCGTTTATAATCCGCAGAAAGAATGTTTAGAGTCGAGACGTTTAACCAACTCTTACTTAAACACTTACGAAAAAGTCATGAGAATTAACAAGGTACCAGGTCTATAAAAAAAAGGGGAGTTTAGCTCCCCTTTTTATTTCTACTTGTTTAAAAGTTTTGCAGCGTCTTTAGCAAAATAAGTCAGGATCATATCACTTCCCGCTCTCTTAAATGACCAAAGCATTTCAATGATGGCCTTCTCTTCATTCATCATGCCTTGAGCTGCAGCTGCCTTAATCATCGCATACTCTCCACTTACGTTGTAAGCAGCAATCGGCAATGTCGTGTTGTCTCTTAGAGTTTTAATAACGTCTAAGTATGGCAGTCCTGGTTTTACCATGAGAATGTCTGCGCCTTCTGATTCATCCAGGTAAGCTTCACGGAGAGCTTCTCTGACGTTAGCGTAGTCCATCTGATAAGTTTTTTTATCGCCTTTTTTAGGAGCTGATCCCAGGGCATCTCTAAATGGCCCGTAAAAAGCTGAAGCATATTTAGCAGCGTACGACATGATCGTGACGTTGATATGGTTTTCTTCATCTAAAGCGTCTCTGATATAACCAATGCGTCCATCCATCATGTCTGAAGGGCCAACAATGTCAGCTCCAGAGTTTGCCTGAACGATGGCCATTTTCGCCAACACTTCAAGTGTCTGGTCGTTTAGGATTTCACCTGTCTTAGGGTCGACTAAACCATCGTGCCCGTCACTTGAATAAGGATCAAGAGCAACGTCAGTCATAATCATTAAATCAGGAAGAGCATTTTTAACTTCTTTAATCGCGCGCTGGTAAATCCCGTTAGGATTGTAGGCCTCGCTTGCCTTTGCATCTTTTAATTTATCTTCGATTGCTGGAAATAAAGACACACAAGGAATACCTAGAGAGTAAAGTTCGCGGCATTCTTTAACCAGTTCATCCACTGACAAGCGGTGAACTCCCGGCATCGTTTTAATTTCTTCGCGAAGGTTTGATCCTTCTTTCACAAAAAGCGGTGCGATTAAATCCGCAGGCCCTAAGTGAGTCTCACGCACCAGTCTTCTGATGGCATCGGTTTTTCTGTTTCTTCTTGGACGGCTGATATTTAACATAAATAATCTCTCTCGTTATTTTTGCATTTGCATTTTAGCTTTGTAGGCCATAGCAAAAAAAGAAATCTGTTTCATCATTGAGTTTAATCCATTGGCCCTCGACATCGATAGATGCTCGCGAAGTCCAATATCTTCTAAGAACGTTGGTTTGGTCATCAGGATTTCATCCGGAGTCGATCCAGAGTAAACGCTCACCAAAAGAGCGACGATTCCTTTAACAATTGAAGCATCACTGTCGGCCTGGAAAAAAATCTTTCCATCCACCAAATCAGCGTGCAACCAAACTTGTGACTGACAGCCCTTCACTAGATTTGCGGGGATTCTATTGTTTTCATCCATCGCAGGCATCTTCTTTCCAATCTCAATAAGATGTTTGTAGCGCTCTTCCCAATCGCTAAAGCGTTTAAAATCGGCAATCAGCCCTGCAATTCTCTCGTTAATCATTCCTGACTCTTTTGGTTTTGGTCTTAAGTAGGTAATACCCCCTTCTTATAGCACGGGGAGGACGGAAAAACTATTCCTACAAAACCAAAAGATTCCTAAATAATCTAGGTATGTTAGAATACTTTTATGAGTCAAAACACTATCAAAAAAGGCCGCATTTTAGTTTACCGCGTTTACGATATCGGAGAGGAAATTGACCTGGAAAAGGCCGAGAAGATCCTTCAGCAAGAAAACGCCGCCCGTTCAAAATTCAAATTAAAGAAAATCAACCAACAGGCCGTGATCGTATCCAACGATCCTCTGAGTGTATCGCTTGGAAACTATGCCTACTCTGATCACGATATGTCCTTCAACCCGGAAGTCAGTGCTAAAATCTGGGAATTCGGGGCGCTTTCAATCACTTTTGATTTCCCGATCCCGGAAGGCACAACCATTGATCAACTACGCGCGATTTCAGATCGCATCCAAAACTACGACCTGCTTGACGTCTATGCCAGAGGGAAGGCCCGCGAGCTCTCTTTGCAGATCAAAGACTCTATGGCCAAGACCAATGAGTGGGAAGTCAACGAAGATTATATCCTCTACTACATTGAAAGTTTCGCTAACAATTACCAAGACGCTTCGACCATTCTGGCCGAAGAAGACATTGCGGCCCTTATCATCAATGAAGAACGCGACCAACTTGCTCCGCAAATTAAAGAGCGTATCTACAGTTCAAAGCTGCAATACTATAAAAACGACCTGGCCATTATCGACTGGAACTCGGCCTTTATTATTGAGCCAAGCGGCTCAATGGACATCCCGGACGTTATTGAGTTTGCCCTCAACCAGCTCCTGGAGATGCGCTATTACGATGATCTTCTTGATAAAAAACTAAAGGATCTCTACTCAGCAGTAGAACTTAAAGAGATGAGCATTTTCTCGTCTCGCTACACGGATTTAGCGCTTGAAGCGGGTCAAAAATATATTGAGATCGCCGAGATTGTTGAGGCCGTAGAAAACTCTCTTAAGGTTATCGGGGACCTTTATCACTCGACTGTTTTTAGAACGGCCTCAAACAAGTTCAGATTCTCTGACTGGCAGGGGTCGATCGATAATAAGCTGGATAATATGGCCGAGCTTTGCAAACTTCTTCTGGACAACATTACGTCAAGACGAAGCCATTTGCTCGAGCTGATCATTATCGCGCTTATTTCTATCGAGCTGATCCCCTTTGTGAAACAGCTCATAGATTATATGAATCGCTAAAATTTTCGGGTCTAGTTAAGAACTGGTCTTACTCTTACCGACATTCCACGGAAAGACACGCGCGAGTCCTGGTTAACTTTCGCGATGATTTCTTTTTTGTAGAACGCACGGGTACCACTCGCCTTGTAGAATTTCATCTCAAGAGCGATTTCATCAGCATTCTTCCCACGACGTGGGTTGATTTCGACAAGGACGTTCTTGTCGCCGACTTTCTTTTCTAGTTCCGCTGTCTGGTAAAAAGGCATTGTGAGGTCTGAATTGACCGTTTTGTTCTTTGCTTTAAACTGCAGGTTAAGATTGACCATTTGGGCACTTTTCGTCCCTTGAGCATTCATTGCTCTGCCGTCGATAGCGGCACTTGCTCCGAAAGAAGCCAGTAATAGAAGTGATAAGCACATTGTTTGCAAACGTGATCCGACCATTTTTTTCACCCTCATAGTAAAAAAAGTTTTGTTGTTGTTTTTTTAGTATAAAGATTTTCGAAACACGCTGGCAATCTAAAATTTTTTAATCTCTAAAATTTCTGGGAGTAAAAATTCACTCGCTCGAGGTGCTTTGGTGAAATCAATTTTGAATGCACGAAGAGCAATTCCATTTTGGGAAAACTCTTCGCCAGACGAGTAGAGAACGTCACCGATGATCGGGTGTCCGTGGCGGAAGAGTTCATAACGAAGTTGGTGAGAGCGCCCGGTGATTGGGTTCATTTCCCAATGAAAAACCCCATTTTCTACACCTGCTAAAAAGGCCGTGGTTAAACTCTCCTTTCCATGAGGAGCTTCATAGGCACGCTTTTTTCCACGCAGTAATTTACATTTCCAGCTGTAGCTTTCGCCCACTTTAAAAGTCTCGCGGGCCTCAGGAAGCGGTTTTGTCAGGGCCACATAAGTCTTATGAACTTCTTTTTTTTCAAACCAGGCATTGCCGGCCTTGTGAGCGGCAGGAGTTTTGGCGTACATGATGAGCCCCTGAACTTCAAAGTCCAGGCGGTGAACCGGATAAATGGTAATCTTTAAATCGCTCTCCAGGATTTTTCCCAGAACCGGACGCCCATCGTCTTCGCCCATGCGGCCGGGAACACTTAAAACCATGGCCTTTTTGTCGACAATAACAAAGTGTTCATTCTCTAAAACGATGTCGTAGAAACTCATTTCCCGCTGGCCCCATAGTTTGGAAGAACGCGGGCACTTGGGTCCGTCACTTTACAATTTTCCCAGGTCTGATTTGGCATCCAGTAATCTTTAATTAAGTGGGCGCGACCTGGATAGAATTCTTCAAAGATCTCGCGGTAAAGAAGCGATTCTTTAGTGAACGGTGTTTTGTACGGATATTTTTTGTAAGCGTTTTTCACGTCTTCGTCGGTGTATTGTTTTTCGGCATAGGCCTTAAGTTCGTCCACCATACTGTGTCCGACGGCATCTGAAAAGGCTGCTTTGTCTCTCCAAAGAATATGATCTGGCAGAAGTTTCTTTTCTCCGTCACCTGCTTTGAAGGCCTCTCTTAAAAGAAACTTCCCCATACCCGTCGAGTTCATTTTTAATTTTGGGTCAATCCCCATAACAAACTGAACGAAGTCTTTATCTGAAAACGGCACGCGGGCCTCAAGCGAATGGGCCGAAATACAGCGGTCAGCGCGAAGAACATCGTAGATGTAAAGCTCGTGGATTCTTTTAGCGGCTTCCTTCTGAAACTCTTCCGGACTCGGTGCAAAGTCGGTGTACTTGTAACCGAAGAGCTCATCGCTCACCTCACCACTTAAAAGAACTTTGATATTGGTTTTTTCTCCGATGTGCTTGCACACCAAGTACATTCCAATTGAGGCCCTCACGGTTGTGATGTCCCAAGTCTCAAGATGGTAAACAACTTGTCTCAGGGCCCCCAAAACATCGGCCACTGTCATGGTCACGTTAGTGTGATTTGCACCGATGTAGTCGGCCACATCTTTAGCGTATTTTGAATCGATCGCATCATCGGTCATTCCGATAGAAAAAGTGCGGATCGGTTTTGAACTCATCTCTTGAGCAATAGCACAGACAAGACTTGAATCCAGACCTCCACTTAAGAGAAATCCGATCTCTGCATCTGACTGTAGTCTTTTTCTTACTCCCTCACGCAAACGCGAGTTGATACCTTTTAGGACCTCAGGAGTTGAAAGCGCATGGAAGCTTTCAACCTTTGAAAGATCCAGGTAGGAAATTAATTTTTCTCCGTCATAGTAATGTCCGGGAGGAAAAGGTGTAATTTCAGAACAGACGTCAACTAAAGCTTTTACCTCAGAGGCAAAAGCGATTTTTCCTTCTTTAGTTTTCCCGTAAAAAAGTGGCCTGATCCCCATGGGATCACGGGCGGCCAGGAGTTTGCCTTTTTTCTCATCCCAGATAACTAAAGCGTATTCAGCATCAAGGGACTGCACCATTTTCTCCATCCCCCACATTTCATAGAGGGGCAAGAGGACTTCACAGTCAGAATGAGAGATGAACTGATGGTTTGTACATTTTGTTTTAAGCTCAGGGTAATTATAAATTTCGCCGTTACACACCAACATATTTCCAGATGAGGTAGAAAAAGGCTGGGCCCCAAGAGGTGAAAGATCCATGATGGCCAGGCGATGAAAGCCGATGACACCTTTTTTAAAGGCCACAACTTTGTGATCGTCAGGACCGCGGTGAGTAAGTTTATTGTAAAGATTTTTAAAAGGACCTAAGACGCTAGAAGACTGAGAAGAATCGAACTCTCCTTCGATTACGATAAAACCGCACATCTACCAAACTCCCTGGATTAATGTTTTTTGTGAACCAAAAAACATCCTTCCATCATAGCATGCTGGCCTAAAATTTTGGAAGAGTGTCTAAATGGAACATATGAGTGGCAGATTTGGCCTTTTCTTCAAAGAGAATTTGCCCCTGAGACAAGACAAAAACTCCGCCCAATTGCATGCCATCACCCTCAAGGCGTCCAACACCATGACCTTTTAAAATTCCGGCATAAATATAGCGGATCCAAGTCATGGGTCCAAAAAGCTGATAAAGGCTTCCGCGCTTTAAATTTAAACTTTTATATAAGGCGCGACCGGGGTCAGAAACGTGATGAACAGGATGCTGATAATAACGGGCGAAAAACTCATTGCCGAAGTCCAAATCGCTCATGTGAACAAAAACAGGAGTCAAACGGCGCTCATTAATCGCAGAATCAATTTTAGACATCTCCGCCACTGTTTCACGGCAAAATGTACACCCGAAGTGGCGTACAAAAACCAAAAGGACATTGTGATTGCGGGATAATTCCAAGAGAGAAATGTTTTGGGAGGTGCGAACATACTTAATCAGGTCACTGAATTTCTTAGGTTCACTGTCTTCGGCAATCTCATTGTCATAAGCGCAAAGTAAAATATAGTAAAAAGGAAGAGGCCAGATGGCATGACTAAGCAACATAAACAAAGAAAATGGAGCAGGAAAAATGTGAGTGACTAAGGCCTTAGCAAAAACGAAAGTGCCTAAAAGCGATGAAAGTAAACCGACCATAACTATCGGCCAATACCTATCCGAATCAAAGCTGGCGATAAAGTAACCTACCCCCATTACTGCGGCCCCCATTCCCAAGAGTTGCCAGAATTCAACCCCTGAAAACAGCTCAACTCCAAAAAGACGCAAAAATCCTTGAGGGAATAGCGCTACGACCAGACCCCACAACAGACCATAAATGGCACTTGTTCTTAGGATTTTTTGATTAACATCAACAGTAAAGAAATTTTTCATACCAAGATTCTAACCTTACTTTTCTTCCTTGGGAAATAAGACCGCGTTTAGACAGACCTAAATTTTAACAATAGAGAGGTCTCCACTGGCGCTTTTACCATTAATGAATACTTGATATTCTTCGGTTTCTCCGATCGCATTAAATAATTTTCCAGTGGCACTCTTATAATCAACGCGAATCTTACAAGTTGGTGGCAATGAAAGAGTCATCTTGCCAGTAGCACTCATTAAATCCAGGTCGGCCCTTCCTGAACAAGTTTTATAGGCAAATGACATGGCCCCTGTTGCCGTTTTTGCCGAAATATTTCTTAAAACATCTCCTGAGACACCCACACTTCCAGTCGCTGTCTTAACATCGAGTGCTCCACTAATATCTTTGACTGTTACAGCAGCTGTGCCTGATGAAATATTCATATCAAAATTTTGCGAAATAGGAACTGTCACTGTCACATCATAATTGCAGTCTGCTTTTTCAAAGATAATATTCTCACTCGTGATTTTGACGTTGAGTTGAGTATTTTCCAGACCAATAGTCTTAATGCATTTGCTATTTTCTTTAGAGTTTTGTTCCACCACATCCACACTGATATCTTTTTGTGTCTTCGATGAAACCAGTACAATTTTACCTTTTGGAACCGATACACTTAGCGACTTAATTCCGTTTGAAGGAAAACGAAGTGGATTGGCCACATCAGCAAAAACATTTCCAGAAATAAGTGCAATAAAAAGAGATAAAACTAATGACATAAATCACCCGTTAGTTAAAATGGAGTTGTCCTACAATCCTAGCAGAGAAAGCTTTTAAAATGAACTCTCGAAACATACTTTTATTCTCTATTTGCTCTCTTATCTGGGGGACAACCTGGTTTGTCATAAAGTTCCAGATAGACAGTACAGGTCCAATCGCTAGCGTTTTTTTCCGCTTTCTTTTAGCGGCGATTATGATGTTTGCTATCAACGTTTTTTTTATCAAAAAAACTCTTAAGTATCCTCTGGCCAATCACAAGTTTTTCATGCTCCAGGGCCTTTTTAATTTTTGCCTAAACTACATCCTCACCTATGTCTCCGAGCAATATATCAACTCTGGACTGGTGGCCTTAACCTTCACAGTTCTCATCTATTTCAACATGCTGGGAATGAAACTCATTTATAAAAAAGAAATTTATAAAAACGTCATTTATGGCGCTATCATGGGATTTTTTGGAATCATCTTTTTATTCTGGAGAGAGATTTCTAACTTCAGTGCCGACAAAGTGACTATCTTTGGGATCGTGATTGGGATCGTTGCGACATTATTTGCGTCTATTGGAAATATGTTTGCCTATAAAAACCATCAACTCAAAGTTCCGGTCATGAGCTTTAATGCCTGGGGGATGTTGTATGGGGCAGCTTTTAGCTTAATTATCGGGCTCATCCAGGGCGAGAGCTTTTACTTTCCGACCACTCCATCATTTCTTTTTTCTCTGACTTACTTAAGTCTTTTTGGAACAGTTGTGGCCTTCTGGGCCTATCAGACATTAGTGGGAACAATTGGAGCAGACCGAGCGGCCTATACCAGCATTATTTCCCCGGTCATTGCTATGATTATTTCGTCGATGTTTGAAAACATCGTATTTACTCCCCAACTTTTTATCGGGATTCTTCTTTGTTTCTTTGGAAATTTACTGGCGCTTAAAAAACCTCAAAAAAGTGATGTGGCCCCAAGACCAGCATAAAGAAGGGCCCCGCCTTTTAAGCGATCAATCAGGTCCTGGTGATAGCGCATCTCCAGTGCCGGGCAACCATAACTTCTGCCGATTTTTTTCCCTGGCTTCACGTAATCTGCTCCATGAATAACGATGGCGCGGGCGCGGGCATTTGAATTGGTGCTTGAGAGGCCATCAAGTCTAAGGGAATAACCATTTTGACCATTGTATGTTTCGGCCGTTAGATAAAAACCAAGGGAGCTCATCAGTGAGTCTGGTGTATTGGAAAATTTTGTCGCGTATCCATCATAATCAGGATCAGAATTTTTCCCGTGGGCCGTCAAGTAAGTTTCGACTCTCCCTGATTCCATATCAATGATATAAAAACGTTCCTTAGAATTGTGCTGTTTGAAATCAATCACACCCATCAAGCGCTGATTTTTAATCTTCTCAAGATGAGTATCAAAATAAGCGACGGCCTCTTTTAATAAATTTTTGGGAACAAGCTGATCGGGATCTAAATGTGAGTAGTCTCTAAAACTTTGCGCTTGCGCGATTTGAGTGAACAAAAGGAAAAGGCCTGCAAAGAGCCCGGGATAAAATGAATTTTTCATAAATCCATTTTATCGCTCTCAAATTTTTTCGCGCTCGCTGGGAAAAAAGTGCTTTTAGACTAACTTGCTCTTAGCTCTCTAGCCACGAAATCAATTGATCAAAACACCCCGCCACACCTTTATAAACACGGCTTTCCGGTGACATTGACTTAAGAGCAGAGATAAGTTGATCCCTTTGATAAGGATTGTTTTTCACTTCAAGCCCCGACATAAAAGTCACACCGATGGTAAATAAAGAGGCATCCACATGAGGAAATCCCCACATGACTTGTCTCTCAATCCTGAAGTAAAAAGGAATGGCGGCGTCTTGGTTAAAACTTCTTCCTTTCCATGAAACCGGGTCTACTCCAGCTGGAGGAATCGGGTGGTGGTTGAGTCTCTGGTCTGTAACGAAACTCCAGATAAAACGCACGTAAGGCCCTTTATTGATCATGGTCTCGACCAGTTTGTCGGCCACGCGGTTGATTTTATCAATTCCGGGAATCGGCACATGAATATCAAAAAAATTCATTCCAATTTTATCTTCCGCCGACCAATGACTTGGACTACAAAGGTGAAGTAAACCAAGATGATCTTTTACATTTTCTCCCTCAACACTTCGGCACACCAGCGCGATGTCTTCTTCCACTTGCAGTGAAAGAGCATCGAGAATGTGTTCAACCGGTGGAGAGATTTTTTCTTCTGAATGGAAACTAATAAAATCAAAATTGTTATCGACGATTAAGCGGTCTCCGGTATGGACACACTCCAGAACCTGATCTCTAAAAATAAAATACTGTGGGTATTCTTTGACTAATTCTTCGATTAAAAACCGCGCCAGCACATTCACACGCTCGGCACTTAAGTCTTTCATGCAAAAATATTTTGAAAGCCTCTCAGCACGGCACTCTAGCTTATTTTGTCGGTATTCTTTAAACTTGGAAGAAATGAGAAAGACCTTTTGGTCGAAATCTCCGTTGCCGAAATCATACCCCAGCGGGCGAAGTCCCGGAGCGACAACATATTCGCCTCTCTCAATCGGGAAGAATTTAGGGTCTGTCTCTTATACACATCTGACGCTGCCGACGAAGGCTTCTGTGT
>CAXHHE010000069.1:0-11774 GCA_964016365.1 uncultured Bacteriovorax sp.
ACAGAAGCCTTCGTCGGCAGCGTCAGATGTGTATAAGAGACAGTTCATCTTCAGTGTCTTCGTGAGCAAAATATTGATCGAAGAAAACACCTGCCGCATCAAACATTTTATCCATGACTTTGTCAGTATCTGTTTTTTCATTCAAATCGCTTGAAAGAAAAAGAGTTACTGGGGTTTTGAATTTATCCAGGCCAACGTATGAAATCACTAATAGTGCTTCGTTCGGGTAAGAGAAACCGAACACCTCGAACGTTTTTTCGTCTTTTAAGCATTTGTCGCCGTAGATGTTAAGCAGGATTTGTTTTAATCCATCGGCCCATTCTTTAGGGAAAAGAACCGCTTTAATGTCGTGGTCAAGGCGTGAAAACATGAGTCATCTCCAAGTGGAATTGAGAGACTGATTTAACAATAAAAGGGCCTCTTTGCAATGTTAATTCATGGTGTTTGAGAGGAGCTTTTCGATATCCTCGCGTTTTAACGTGACTAAAACGTCTCGGTCGCTGACGGCGCTGATGTTGGTTGGAGTCACACCGAGTTTACTATAGAGCCTGCGGTGGATCTTAGAAGTGTAAATATACACTGTTTTAATCTCCGGGTCAGAAAGCACGAGACCTGCGGCCTGATTGATAAGAGACTTCGAGAGTTTTTCTGCGTCTGCATCTTTTGAAACTGTCAGGCGCACGATCTCTGCCGATTTTTCTCCGGGCTTTCTTTCTAATTTTTTACCGATGGCCTTTTCCAGAGGGAGTAGGTCATCACTTTTTCCAGAGATAACGACACCTACACCACCTTTAAAGTTCTGTGCGTCTTTCACTGGACCTGGAGTGTTGACGATGAGTTTTGTTCTTGGAGCAAAGTCCTGGCTTGATTTAATGAAGCCTTTAATTTCTTCGGGAGTCAGGTTTAAACGTTCAGAGTAAATATCACCAACAAATTTCCAGTAATCATCAGGAAGGGATTTCATGTGCTGATCGCTTACGCGCTCAATTTTAGAGAGATCCATATAGGTGAATGTTCCTTGATCTTTTGTCGTGAATTCTTTGGCCCATTGGTTTTTTGCCAATGGTGTGCTCTTTAAATTGGCCCCGATTTGTGAGGACGTTGCAGTCGTGCTGGTTAGCTGCGGAGTGAATTTAGTCTTGTAAAATTTAAGCACTGGCCCCGGAATTTCTGGAGCTATGGCCATGGCCCATCCCATGGAAGCGATAAACATTGAGTCCTGGTACTCTGTTTTACAATCAGAAAGCGCCTGGAATTTACTTGTGTCGGCAGAGACAAAATATTTCTGCTCTAAGTTTTTACATGTTTCACCAAGCTTCATGACCTCAGCAGTTTGAAGAGCATTGGTTGAAAGACCAACAGCTGCACGTGAAAGCCAAGCGGCCTGTTCGATTTCTTTGGCGGTCAATCCCCAGCGGAGAAGTTTGGCACCAAGAGCGCCTTCTAGTCCAAAGACGCCAGCGCGTCCCCATGGGCCAAGAAGAAAAGGAGCGATGAAGAGAGAGGTTTCAACTCCAACTTTTACCATGGCATCGCGCTTTCTTTCTTTCTTTTTCTCTTTTTTGAGAAAGAGAGCAAAGCATGCCTTGTTTGTCGGCAGGAGGTGGAATCATTTCAAAACGATCCAGAAGATCATCGACGATCTGCGGGTGATGAGAAGTTAAATTCTCCAGGTATTTTTTAGCGTAGGCCCCGTTATTCTTATGAGTGAGTGGAGCACTCGGATCATTTAAATAACGATCGTAGCTGTAAACTTTATCTAAAAGAGTTTGTGCTGTTTCACGGCTGGCATTTTTCACCAGGTCTTGAATGACATTTGGTGGAGTAGGGATGTCATCGTTTTTAAAATCCTGGATTTGTTTTTTGATATACTCTTCAATTCCTGTGTGACTTAGGATTGGTCTTTTTGCCAGTAAAAGTGCTTTTGATCTTTGTACTAATGCCAGTTGATCTTCGAGCTCCAGTCTGCGAACCGGGCCGCATCCACCGTTACTCGTATAACAGTATTGAAGACGTGCTTGAACTGCACGGACATTGATAGAGATTTGATAAAGAGTGCGGAAATCTTCTTTTGTTCCTTCCCATTCTTTTTTGATTTGCGGCTCGAGTTTTTTATTGTTCATCTCGCGGCCATCTAAATAGCGGAACATATCAGCGTAGAGATCTTTTTTCTGGCGGTAAATTTCTTGGTGAGTTTTAATTTCGCCTTCAATCCACAAATATGTATCGATCGAAGAAATGGCCGAAGGAATCACTTCGCCACTTTTTAAAAGGGTAGTGTTACAAGGAGCATTTCCCAGAGCGTTTTCCTGGCAAAGGGGGCTGGTCCACGCGTTATTTGAGTAAACTAGAGTGATAAGGGAAAATAGGAGGATTTTAGCTGTCTTCATTGGGAATCTTGTCGGAATTTGAGGGTTTTTATTGAGAGAAAACCCCCCTTTGGGTAGGCAAAATAAGGGGGTTATGGTTAAATGAGGGCACATTTTTTACTTAAATAAAAGGAGACTAATATGAGCGTTTATATTCTTTCAGGTGCCCGCACTCCAAATGGTAGTTTTATGGGATCTCTTAGCGGAGTTTCAGCTCCAAAGTTGGGAGCAGTGGCCATCGAAGCTGCTCTAAAAAAAGCAGAAGTTGATGCTTCGAAAGTAGACGAAGTGTTCATGGGGAACGTTGTTAGTGCAGGTGTTGGACAAGCGCCAGCTCGTCAGGCAGCTATCTTCGCAGGCCTTCCAGAATCAGTTCCATGTACGACAATTAACAAAGTTTGTGGTTCAGGATTAAAAACAATCATCACTGGTGCTCAAACGATTATGGCCGGAGACAACAAACTTGTTGTTGCTGGTGGAATGGAAAATATGTCAATGGCACCGCACCTTCTGATGAATTCAAGAAATGGATTTAAGTTTGGTGATGCTAATATGAAGGACGCGATGGCATGGGATGGTCTAACAGACGCCTACGCTAACGTTCCAATGGGTGTATGTGCTGAAGAAGCGGCAAAAAAATACACTAACCGCGAAGAGCAAGACGCTTATTCAATTGAGTCTTTCAAGCGCGCTCAAGCAGCAATCAAAGACGGAATCTTCAACTCTGAAATCGCAGCAGTGACAATCAAAGGACCAAAAGGGGACACGGTTGTAACAACTGACGAAGGCCCGGGAAAAGCAAACTTTGAAAAAATGCCATCGCTAAAACCTGCTTTTGATAAGAACGGAACGATTACAGCGGCAAACGCTTCGACAATCAACGACGGAGCAGCAGCTATCGTTTTAGGTGGTGAGGAATACAAATCACAAGCAAAGTTCAAGATTGTTTCATACGCTAGCCACGCTCAAAGCCCAACATGGTTTACAACTGCTCCAGTTGAAGCTGTTAATAAGGCCCTAAGCAAAGCTGGGCTTAAACTTGATCAAATTGATCTATTTGAAGTGAATGAAGCTTTTGCAGTGGTTGCACTAGCGGCCATGAAAGAGTTAAAATTAGACCATAGTAAAGTTAACATTTACGGTGGTGGAGTGAGCTTAGGTCACCCTATCGGATGTAGCGGAACCAGAATCGTAGTGACATTGATGACAGCAATGGAAAACAAAAAAGCGAAATATGGTATGGCCGCAATCTGTATTGGTGGTGGAGAGGCACTTGCTCTAGTACTTGAAAGAATCTAGTACTTCATTCATTTTTAAGGATTGTCATGACGACAGGAACAGCGGCGGCGCAGAAAAAATCAGGAATTAAAACTCTAGCCCCAGGGCAGATTCTCTTTAACGAAGGCGACGCCGCTGATTCCATGTACATCATTCAAAGAGGACAGCTGCGACTGTTTCGTCCGAAAGGAAAAGGCTTCGTAGAAATTGCTGTTCTTCGATCGGGAGAGATGCTGGGAGAAATGGCCTACTTCGATCCCGAATCAAAAACCAGAAGCGTTTCTGCCTCTGCAATCACTTCAGTTGAAATCATCGAAATTTCTTTTAATGCTCTTGAAAAAACCATGTCGGGTTTAAACCCATGGTTTAAGACATTGATCAATACACTGGCAGAGCGCTTGAGAAAAACCAATGAGAGAGTGAGAGCTCTGGAGAATAACTCCGTAGGATTTTCTTCTGACTATAAATTTTTTCAATCAGCAGACGTTGTAAAAATGCTCTCTGTTATGTTCTTAACTTTTAGAAGTTTAGGAGAGAACAGAGAAGGTAAGTGGTCTTTAAACTACAATAAGATCAAAACCTACGCATTGGATATCTTCAATATCAATGAAGCCAAAATGGAAGAGTTCATTCAGCTTTTAATGGATGAGAAGTTAATTGAAGTGAGCATTGATGAGCTGGATTCATCAAAAGTTTTTAGCACTCGTGAGCCAGATACATTCAGAATTTTCCAGGTTTTCTTCAACACTCAAAGATCTCTTCGCGATGAAAAGAAACTGATTATCACTGCTAAGTGTGAGAAGTTTCTGATTAAAGTGATGGAGGAGTGTGACGCTCTTCCGGTTGTCGATGGGAAAGTTGATCTGGAGATCTCCAAGATTGCCGCTCACTTTAAACAATACAATATGGGAATCACTCTAGATGACTTCGAAGGTGCAAAAAAAGCGAAGTTCTGCGGAGAGTACCGCATGGGTGAAAATGGCAGTATCAGCACTACCATCAATATCGATTACCTGAGAAAGATGTATCCGGTGATCAGGTTCATGAACGCCCTCAACCGTGTAAACGAGTTGAAGGCGAAGACGAATCCTTAGATTTAATTACTATTTTTTGAATTATACAGAACGCTAACCGTGTTTGATGAAGTGTTCTGAATTTTGTAATTTCCATTCAGGCGAATGAAATACCCTGACGTTGTTCCACTTGGCATATTGGCCACTTTATACCCCTGATCCAGGGCCGCAGTGTACTGAAGACCCATGTAGTCCCATCCATTTGTCGCAGATTGAGGAACAAGTGAACCATTGATACGAACTTCAATTGTTGCCGTGTTCGGTTCACCGTATTGAAGGTAAACATAACCGTAAGTTGTTTTTTCAGCATTGAATGTGACAGTTAAACAATCTGGGTAAACAATTTTATCATTTCCGTCTACACCATGAAGTTGAATTAACTTTCCTTTGAACATCTCACCGGCCGTTGGATAGAAGCGAGTGTTTTGTTCCTTATAAACGTTTTCAAAAGTATAACCGTCTGTTGGGTTTGATTCACCAGTTCTATTGGCCAGGATCTTACCATCTGAGCGCACAACTCTAATGGTTGATGGATCGATAGAAGTTGTTGCACCAGTTACCGGCCAGTAGTCGTATTTATGTTTTAAGATACTTTCAGTGATTGAAGTTTGAAGACCATCAAAGATATGGTTGAACCCAACTGTACAAAGGTCGTAACTATCAAATGATAGACTGTCCATTGGATTTAAATGGTCGTTTGCTCTGTTCATACCATTGGTATAATCAGCTTTGTAGATAGTGTCTGCAACATATTTATAGCGTTGGTTAAGTCCACCAACTCCATTCGTACATAGTCCTTTGGTACTGCTCTTAATCTGAGAGATGTTGATGAATCTCATCATTAGAGAGTTCAGGCTGTTGCTGCTAGAGTAACCAGTTGCAGAACAGTTTGCATAAGAATTTCCGCGCATACAAAGGAGTTTGTTGATTTGAGCATCAACTCTTGCTTTCCATGTTGAAGACCCACATTCTCCGTATCCTGTTTCTAATTCACATGTGTCATCATCTTCGTTAGAAATCATAACGATAATAGTATAAGCTTCATTTCTAAAAATCCCGTTTGAACGGTTGGCCTCAATAACCTGAGTTGCGCGATTGATTCCAGGTTCAGCAGATTGGTTGCTTGTTGAGAAATTTAAACTTTGGGCCGCAGTTGCTTTATCTTTCAGGATCCCCATAGCCGTAGTGTTAAGGCCAATTGGGTTTTTTGCTACCAGTTGAGCTTCATATAGCGTATTAGCGTTTTGAGAAACGAGTGGAACTGAAAGAATATGATAATCGAATCTTTCAGGAATACTGCTGATAAGAGTGTTCATTGAAGCTTTAGTGCTGCTATTAACTAAGCTAAAGCTAGAAGAGTTATCCCATAATAAGAGAATATCTACTTTAGGACTAATAAGTGTTGATTGAGCACATAGTTTATTGGCCGTGGTGTCCAGGGCGCTTAAGCTAGTGTTCTGTGATCCTTTGTTGACCGCAAATTCTTCCTTTGCACACGCAGAGAAGAGGAGAATCATGGCCATCATCAGTAGTTTGTTTTTCATAAATTACCTTATCCGTACGAAAGTTCACACGTCTTCATAAGACTATTCTTTAGACTTATCGGATTCTTAGGATATTTCTTGAGATAGTTGATTAAAATCCTCTTAAAAGGGCAAAATGTTCAATCTTTTTTTGTAATTTCAAAAAGTTAAAATAGAAGGATGGGTATGTATATAAAGATGGGGAGAACTATATGGTTAACTGGTATTACGTAGTGGGTAGCGAGCGCGTGGGCCCGGTCAGTGTAGAGGCACTCAAACAACTTTTTTTGAATAACGAAATCACGAATGAGACATATATCTGGAGAAAAGGGTTCCAAAATTGGGAGCGCTTAAAAGATGTCGCTGAACTTTCTTTTGAAGCAGAAGAGACGGCCGCAGAAGTAGAAGCAGCAATGCCAGCACCGACACCTCTTCCACAAAGAAGAGCAGAAGTAAAAAAAGAAGAACCGATCAGACAAGAAGGGCCATCTTCTCCTGAAGTTCACTTCACTTTTGACTGGAGGAACACGAAAGACAATGATGAACTTTTTTTCGTGAGAATTGGTAAAGACAGAAAGACAAGTGACTCAGATATCTTCGGGCCTTACTCGATGACTGAATTAAAAGAGGCCCTGAAAGAAAAAAGAATCAATCTTCAGACTTTGGTTTTTGCACCAGGAATGAGTTCATGGGTAAAGATTGAAGAGACTCCGCTTAATGATCAGCACCGTCCGGGATCAACATCGATTGCACTGAATGAGCAGCCACTAATGCTGGTGTTTGATTATTCACCATTGCCATTGGTGACGATGGTGAAAAAAGCGGGAGTGAAAGACGGGGTGCTACTTGGAGCAGGTCCATTTTTAGAATTCACTAATAAAACAGTGAAGGCCTCTCTTTACGTAGGCAGTGAAATTAAAGCTAGAGATGTGCAAGTGATTGTGCAGAACTATGATAAAAGAGACCAGTCGATTGAGTGTCTGTTTATGGACTTAAACCAGGACGCTAAACGAATCATGCTAAATCATGCAGTCTAGAAGAGATGCTCCTCATTTAGAATGGAAAAATCTCAGTGAAGAGGTGAGAGTGACTCACTTTTCTTCCGAGCGCCACGGGATGTATCGTCCTGAGCAGATTTATTTAAAACACATTCAAGCAAGAAGGCCTGGCACAAACCCAGTGACCTTCTTTTTATTTCATGACCTCTCAGCTTACCACGGGCGTTTTCTCAATTTCATAAATTGGTTTCGCGCTCAACACCCTAACGTCTCTTTTGTCCTGATGGATTTTTTAGGACATGGACTCAGTTCCGGAACCCGTGGGCATATTGAAAAATTCGGTGACATTGCTTCAGATGTAGTGACAGCGCTGGAGTTGATTGAAAAAAAGCCAGATGAAAAATGGGTGGCCTTAGGTCATGGCCTTGGGGCACTGGCCCTTCTGGAAGTTGCCAATCGTTTTGATGAATCCATTGAAGGGAAAATTGACAGTTATGTCGTTTCAAATTTTGTTTTAAATTTTTCTTCGATGATGCTCGAAATTCAAAATAAACTTTTGACATCAGCTCTTCCTCTGGAAAATCTGATGAAGACTGTGAGACCTATGGAGATTTATCTTCCATCAATGGTACTCACTCACCCTGGAGAGCAGACTGCTTACCTGGAAGACCCGCTAATGATAAGAAGGCCAACATTCCAGACTTTCCAATGCATTGGGCACAAAGTGAAGAGTATTTACCAGGATGCCTATTTTCTTGATAAACCAACTCTGCTTTTAAAGAGTGAAAGTCCATACCTTTTTTCGAGAGGGATGGAGTCGTTTTCCAAGGGTTTTAAAAAGGGATTTTTGACAGAAAAGAAGTATCCAAATTTAAAACATGACTTGTATAATGAAAGAGATAATTTAGAAGTTTATAACGATATTGCTCATTGGGTCCAATCATGAAAAAGTCTTACTCTCTCTTTGTTTTATTTGCCATGGTTTTAGCGCTTAGTTCATGCGCGAATTTAAGCAAAAATACAGTGAAAGAAGGAAGCTTTATTGTGAGAAACGGTACGGCCGGGGACAAGGTGTGGAAAGAGAATTTAACTCTTACCAGAGTGTCTTGGTACCACGAGCTGACGATGGAGTTCGACCTGATCATGGGGAGCATTTCTCCACAGTCTGGTTTTAATTTCTGGTTTTCGGCAGGGGAGCTGGCCGAAATCGGAAAATGCCAGGACTTCAAAATTGTCTTGGCCTACTCACTTGATACCAAGATTCTTCCGTACTCAATTTTAAACGAGCAACTGGACCTCGCAGGATACAAAAAAATCGACCTGCTTACATTTAAGAAACATTTCCTTCAACACCCGGACTCTGAAATGAATTCATTGCGTTTATATCAGGTATACGGGATTTGCCGTTCGGCCAACGAAACTAAACCACTGATTTTTAACTTCCCAGGATTCACAGAAAAAGTAGTCAACTAAACAAAAAATTGGCTTAAGTTTTTCTTTAAATCTTCCGATATAAGGTATCGGGAGCTTTAAAAAATGTCAGAATTAGCAAAACGCGATCGATTCGGACGCTATCTTATCCTAGACCACTTGGTGGATGGCGGTATGGCAAAAATTTGTCGTGCCCGCTTTTTAGGTGAGCAGGCGGACAAAGTTGTTGCCATCAAGATGGTACAGCCGCAGTTTTCTAAGGATGAAGCTTTCAAAACCATGTTCATGGATGAGATCAAAGTTACTTTTGGTCTTCTTCACCCGAACGTTATTCAAACTTACGATTACGGTATGAACAAAGGGCAACTTTTCGTTGCTATGGAGTACTGTGATGGCCGTAACTTAAAAGAATACTTAGATAAGTTAAAAGAACGCAAGTTCGTTTTCCCGGTTGAAATTTCAACTTATATCATTTCGCAAGCGTGTCAGGGACTTTATTATGCTCACACGTTCAGAGATAAATTAACCGGACAGGAAGCGAATATCATTCACCGTGATATCTCTCCACACAACATCATGCTTACGTATGATGGTGCGGTTAAGATTATCGACTTCGGTATCGCTAAATCACAAACAAACTCTGAGTCGACTCAAGCAGGGACAATCAAAGGTAAGCTTTCTTACCTGGCACCTGAATACCTTGAAGGACTAGAGCTTGACCCTCGTTACGACCAGTTCGCTCTTGGGATTACACTTTGGGAAATGCTGTGTTCGAGAAAGCTGTTTAAAGAAAACAACGATCTTGCAGTACTAAAGAAGATTCAGGAATGTAAAATTCCAGTTCCTTCTTCAATCAACCCGAACGTTCCAAAAGAACTGGATGAAATCGTCCTTAAAGCATTAAGCAAGAACCGTTCGAAGCGTTTTGAAAACCTAGATCAAATGAACCGCGCGCTAATGAAGTTCTTATATGCAAAATACCCAGACTTCAACGCGACAGACTTATCTTATTTCGCTCAGGAGCTTTTCAGAGAGGAAATTAAGAGAGACCGCGAGAAAATGTTTGAATACGGTAAGATTGATATCAAACCTTATCTTGATGATCTAAGAAGAGAGCAAGAACGTGGTGGATCAGCTGCTCCAGTTGTAGGAGTTAATGGCGGATCAGATTCTCCGGCGATTAAGAAAGAAGCAGTTCTGGACTTTGGTTTTGAAGACCAAGCTGCGATTAAGAAAAGAAATACTATCACTGTAAAGAAAACTTCAGTGACGCCAAAAGATAAGACCTTATCTGGTGACGACAATACAATGTCGAGAAGGATTGCTGATATTAATGACAGGACCATGACCAACCTGAAACAGGGGACAGGGACAAAGTCAAAAGTCAGCAAAGAAGGAACCAAGGTTCTAAAAGGCGAAAATAAAACAGATACAAGAAAGACTTCAACCAAAGCGCAAAAGACATCTCCAATTACTTATGCGGCCTTGATCGCTTTCTTATTGGGTGGTGCTTATTACTACTACGTGAGTTTCTTTGCAGAACCAGAACACGTGGCAGTTGTGGAGCCGGTTAAGACTCCAAAGGCCGAGAAACCAGTTCGTCAACCAGCAAACGACATCACTCCTACTGCACAGGCAGAAGGCATGGCGAAGATGACGTTAAGTCATTTTGATAAGCAGAAGATGCAGGTTTTTGTTGATGGCCAGGCACAATCAGTAGATTTATTAAATTCTATTCAAGTGCCAGTTGGAAGACCATTTGTTCTTCGTGTACAGATTGATGGCAAAAAACATTTTATTAAAGAATTAAATCTTGCCAACAATACTTCGGTGGAGGAAGAAATTCCTGAAATGCCAAGCATCCCTTATGGGTATGTTCATACATCAAAAGACTGTGCTGTTGCCGGTGAAGTGCGCTTTGATATTTACGGTGAAAAACGCGTGAGTCCAGTTCCAATGAACGAAGACTTTGGTGTAGCTTTCCCGTTAAATCTTGATGAGTATGGAAAGGTGGCGCCTGCGACTTATGAGCTTTTCTTCAAGAAGACAGGTGAAGAGATTGAACGCAAGATTGAAATCACAATTAAGCGCGAAGATCAATCAATCGACCTGTGCGAGTACCTGTAGGACTATTCGTTAGACTCTTCTTTCTTCGTCTGCTTAAAGATATTATTTTTTCTCATACTTAAAAGTTTCATGATATCCGCTGCCGTCTCTTCAAGGGCCTTCTCGGTCACGTTGAAGACCGGCCAGCGCTTGTTCTCTTTAAAGATTCTATTGGCCCACTCGACTTCTTCTACAATTTTATTATGTTCAGCATAGTCACCTTGGTGCTTTTCAGCTCCCAGGCGTTGCAGGCGATTTTTTCTGATTTCTCTTAGGGACTCAGGATCAATAGTCAGAGCAAAGATTTTTCTCTGGTCGACTTCAAAGAGTTCGGTCGGCAGAGGCTGGTCTTTGATCATCGGAATATTGACAACTTTGATTCCGTGTTGAGAAAGGTAAACAGAAAGTGGAGTTTTTGAAGTTCTTGAAACACCAACGAGGATAACGTCTGCTAAATGAAGAGACGCAAGGTTTCTTCCATCGTCATGGTTGAGAGTAAACTCCATTGCTTCAACACGCTTGTAGTACTCGTCGTTGACGGCGTGAAGAAGTCCAGGTTCACTCATTGGTTCCTGGTTAAAGTAGTTAGAGAAAGCGGTTAGGGCCGGCCCAATTAAATCCAGCGTGCGCACGCGTGTAGTGCGCGAAAGCTCGGCGATGTACTCGCGAAGTTTTCCAGAAACAATCGTATGGATAATCAGATCGTGGTGAACGGCCGCTTCATTAAAGATAGCGTCGATTTGTTCAGTGGTACGGATGTTTTTATAACGGGTAAAAAAAACTTCACGCTCTTTAAACTGGGCCATAACCGCACGAGAGATGGCCGTTGCAGTTTCTCCTGTTCCATCAGAAATGATGATAATTTTCAGGCGCTTTGTTTCGAGGTTCATTTTTCTTCCTTTATAAATGTTTCCACTCTATCCATTATCTTACCCTGATCATGGAGCGGATTAAAACTTTCTTTTGGCGTTATCTTATTGAAAAATGTTCTTTGGC